>CAYSPK010000010.1:0-9912 GCA_964432905.1 uncultured Candidatus Saccharibacteria bacterium
GTCGGGACCGCGACTTTGCGTCGCGGCTTTGCTTTAGGTTTTGCCATATGCTTGAGCCGTATTATATCACAGATATTTCATTTTGACACGCTCTTTTGCTTGTACCCGCTCGATGGACTCTAGAAGGTCAGCCGCGATTTGGGCGTCGCTAGAGTGCTCACTGATTTCAGTTTCGAACTTAAAGCGCCACTCCTCTGCCCTCGGTTGGAGCCGCTCAGCAAGCTCCTCGACCCGTTCTTTACCGAGAAGCGCGATGAGTTTTTGATGCTCGGCGCTGTCTGGTGCAAAATAAAAGTAGAGCATGGCCACTTTCTTTTCGAGAGGATCAAGCTCGTCGTGCCTAGGGGTTGGGAGCGCTTCTGCGTCATCAATAATGACCAACTCCGCGGCGGGGCGGTGCTTGGCGACCTCTTCGCGTACCGCAGACTCTGAAACCCCAAGCCTGAGCGCCACCAAGTGCACGAAATGCTCTTGCTCTATTTTGCTGTGCATCACCCGTATAAGTGGCAACACTTGCACCTCTACCAACTTTTTATACATCCTCTCATCATACGAGCGCCCGCCCGAGGCGGGTCTGCCTTGGGCAGACAGCACATCCATAAAAAATTCGACCGCTGTTTTGGATGCACGTATCGCTGCCTTGAGGAGTTCAGGATTTTCTTTCGCCAAGTCGGCAGGATCTTTACCTTGGGGGAAGGCCGGTACCTTTACATCAAAACCAGCAGCGAGCGCCATGTAGGAGCTCTTGAGCCCCGAGCGGATGCCCGCCGAGTCACCATCAAGCGCCACCACAAGGCGCTTACTGAGTCTCCCCAGGAGCGACAGATGCTCAGGCGTGAGCGCTGTGCCCGAGAGCGCAACCGCAAAGTGCAGGCCCGACTGGTGCGCGAGCACGAGGTCGAACTGGCCTTCGACAAGGAGGATGCAGTCGGCTTTGCGGATAGCACTTTTCGCCTTGTCGAGCCCATAGAGCGTGCGTGATTTTTTAAAGAGTGCCGTCTCGGGCGAGTTTACATACTTAGCAGGCTCTCCACTTTCGGCGGAGCGAGCGCCAGGGATATCCTCAAAGAAGCGGCCCGAGAACGCTATCACCCGGCCTTGTGTGTCGCAGATCGGGAACATGATACGCCCACGAAAGCGGTCGTATATGCGCGTTGGATCTTTTTGCGAATAGGCCGCGAGCCCCGCATCGACTATCTCCTCTTTGGTGAATCCAAGACTCGTGAGGTAGTCACATAAGCCCTGCCAGCTGGGCTGCGCATAGCCCAAGCGCCAGTGCGCGCGCGACTCGTCGGTGACCGCGCGATTACTGAGATACGCGAGCACATCGGCGCGTTCTTGCAATTTTGATTCAAAAAATACCGTGGCGGCTTCGCACACATCGCGCAGCCGCGCATCCTTCTCGGTGTGTTCGGGCTTGGGTGTATGGTCGTTATGCAACTCAACGCCTGCTTTTTTCGCAAGCTCGAGCAGTACTGTGCGAAAGTCGCTCCCCTCGATGCGCTGCACAAAGGAGAAGATGTCACCCTTCTCGCCACAGCCAAAGCAAATGTACGTGCCGCGCTCGGGCGAGACGTGGAAGCTCGGGGTGCGCTCCTTGTGGAACGGGCAGCGCGCGACAAAATTGCGCCCCGCGCGGCGCAGCTGCACATACTGTCCCACCACATCGACAATATTGAGCCTATCCTTTATCTGCTGTATATCATCCCCTGCCATACCTATAGATTACCGCGTTTAGAAAAACCCCGTGACTTGCGCCACGGGGTTTTTCGTTTTGAGTATATGTGAGAGATATTAACGGACCAGCTCGGCGTCGCCTTCGACAGTTTGCTCGTCGTGGGTAGGTGCATACTTGTTGACCAAGCGCTCCTTGGGCGAGCCGCGGAAGCCCGTACCCGCTGGGATGAGGCGACCGATGATGACGTTCTCTTTGAGACCTTCGAGCTTGTCGACTGCACCATACATCGATGCACGGATGAGCATGCGCGTCGTGTTTTGGAAGGATGCCGCCGAGAGGAAGCTCGGGCGCGAGAGCGACACATCGAGGATACCCATGACGAGCGGCTCGTATGTTGCCTTCTCTCCCCCATTTGCTGCGATTTGCTCGTTTGTGGCGAAGATGTCTGCCTCGGCCACCACATCACCCTTTGAGTACTCGGTCTCGCCCGACTTGACGATGCGGACACGCGAGAACATTTGGCGGATGATGGTCTCGAGGTGTTTGGTCGAGATGCTTGCACCCTGGAGTTCGTAGATCTTGAGGACTTCAGTGATGATGTATTCCTGTGTTACCTCCTTACCTGCAAACTCGAAGAGGTCTGAGAGGTCGGCCGAGCCGTCGGTGAGGAGCTGGCCCTTGGTGACCTTGTCACCAACCTTCACGGTCGGGACACGGCGTGGGTGGACGGAGTACTCGTAGAACTCCTTCTTGCCCTTTGCCTTGTACTCGAGGTCCGGTGCCACACGGATAATCTTCTCTTTGTCTTCGACTTTGATTTCGACGACTTCGCCCGAGACGGTTGCGACAGCGGCTGGGTTGCGTGGTGCGCGGCGCTCGAAGATTTCTTCAACGCGCGGGAGACCCTGGGTCACGTCACCGGCTGCAGACGCTGCACCACCGGCGTGCTTCACGTTCATCGTGAGCTGGGTGCCCGGCTCGCCGATAGCCTGTGCTGCGACGGTACCCACCGCTTCACCAAGCACGACTGGCTTCATAGTGCCGAGGTCAGCGCCATAGCAGTGTGCGCAAATACCACGGTGTGACTTGCAGCCCACTGGTGAGCGCACATACACACTCGGCACACCAAGCTCTTCAATATGCTTTGCGTCTGGACCCTGAATGAAGTGGCCCTTTTTATAGACAACCTTGCCGTCATGTTCAACATCCGCGGCCAAATAACGACCAGTGATGTTCTTCGCGAGGAAGGTGCCGATGCCGGATGCTGACTCGCGCTTAATAGTGAGACCCTCCTTCGTGCCACATTCTTCTTCGGTCACCACAATATCTTGTGCAACGTCGAAGAGTCGGCGTGTGAGATAGCCAGCCTTTGCGGTCGAGAGTGCCGTCGAGGCAAGGCCCGAACGCGATCCGTGTGTCGTGAGGAAGTACTCAAGCGGCGAAAGACCCTCTTTCATTGACTTGGTCACCGGGAGCTCGATCGTCTCGCCAGTCGGTGATGCGATGAGACCCTTCATACCTGCCATTTGGGTAAGCTGTGCTACCGAACCGCGAGCCTTAGACTTGAGCATGTCTTCAACAGGACCATCCTTCGGCAGTGTTGCCGGGATGAGCTTTTCAACACGAGACTTCGCGTCGTGCCAAATCTCGAGGTTCATGCGGTAGCGCTCTTCTTCAGAGAGGAGACCCTGCTCCCAGTGCGACACCACCTCTTGCGACTTTTTCTGCGCTTCTTCAATGATAGTCTTTTTCTCTTCAGGGATACGGATATCATCGAGCGACCACGTGATGCCTGACTTCGTCACATACTTGAAGCCAAAGTTCTTTATACGGTCGAGAATCTCTGGAATCTTCTCGAGACCATAGCGATCGATAAGGTCATCAACGAGCTTCGCGAGACGGTCCTTACCAACAGAGTCGTTGATAAATGGGTAGTCACTCGGGAAGACGGTGTTAAAGAGGAGTCGGCCGACGGTCGTCTCGAAGAGTGAGCCGCCGAAGGCTGCATACTTCTCTTTCTCAGACGGGAGCACCTTGATCTTTGCCTGGAAGCCCACTTGGCCGTGGTCGTACGCGAGAATGGCCGAGTTTGGTGAAGAGAACGCGAGACCTTCACCCTTGGCACCCTTCACTTCCTTGGTCATCCAGTAGACACCAAGGAGAATGTCGAGGAGTTTTGATGCGACGACCGGGTCGCCTGAGCCCGGCTTGAGGATATTGCGCGTCGCAGACATGATCTCGCGTGCTTCAGCCTGTGCCTCTGGCGAGAGCGGCACGTGGACTGCCATTTGGTCGCCGTCGAAGTCTGCGTTGAATGCGGGGCAGACAAGCGGGTGCAGCTGGATAGCGTTACCCTCAATGAGAATCGGTTGGAATGCCTGGATACCAAGGCGGTGAAGCGTCGGTGCGCGGTTGAGGAGCACGTACTTGTCGCGGATGACATCTTCGAGAATTGCCCACACCTCTGGTACGCCTTCGTCGATGAGACGGCCGGCGCCGCGAATGTTGTAGGCAAGTTCCTTCTCGAGGAGTTTACCGATGACAAATGGGCGGAAGAGCTCGAGCGCCATATGCTTCGGCAGACCGCATTGATTGAGCTTGAGCTCCGGACCGACGACGATCACCGAGCGGCCTGAGTAGTCAACGCGCTTACCAAGGAGGTTCTGGCGGAAGAGGCCGTGTTTACCCTTGAGGTTGTCAGAGAGTGACTTCAGCGGCCTCGTGCGTGCCTGGGTCGTTGCCGAGTAGGCAGCGCCACCATGGCGGATAGAGTTGTCGATCATCGTGTCGATAGCCTCTTGGAGAATACGCTTCTCGTTGCGCAAGATAACATCTGGTGCGTGGATCTCGAGGAGCTTCTTGAGACGATTGTTGCGGTTGATGACGCGGCGGTAGAGGTCGTTGAGGTCTGAGGTCGCGTGGCGGCCACCATCAAGCGCCACCATTGGGCGCAGGCCCGGCGGGATTATCGGTATGCGCGTGAGGAACATCCACTCAGGGCGGACATTCGCGCGGTGCATAGCGCGCAGGATAGAGAGGCGCTTGCCAAACTTCTCGCGGTCAGCTGCGCCGGCCTTCTCGAGCGCGGCTTCAACATCAGCAATCATTTTTGCGAGGTCGAGCTTCTTGCAGAGAGTGTAGAGCGCTTCGGCACCAATACCAGCCTCGAACATCGCGCCATACTTGATGACATAGCGGTGGTAGCGTGGCTCGTCGAGCACGGCGCCCACGTAGATAGAGTCGATGTCGCGCTTTGCATCGAGGAAGAGCTCCTTCATCTTGTCCTTCGACTTATCGTCTTGGAGGTTCTTCATCTTTTGCTTGTACTCAGCTTCGAGCTCACCAATGATGCGCTCCTTCTCGGCCTGGTGCACTTCAGAGACAATGTAGCCTGCGAAGTAGACCACCTTTTCAAGATCGCCCGCAGAGATGCCAAGCACCATTGCGAGGCGCGACGGAATAGCACGCAAGAACCACACATGTGCGACTGGCACTGCTAAGTCGACGTGACCCATGCGCTCACGGCGCACAATCGAGCGAGTTATTTCAACACCACATTTTTCGCAGACAATACCCTTGTAGCGGATACCGCGATACTTACCGCAGTAACATTCGTAGTCGCGCTCCGGACCGAAGATCTTTTCGTCAAAGAGGGAGTTCTTCTCGGGGCGCTGGGTGCGGTAGTTAATAGTTTCAGGCTTGGTGACTTCGCCGTGTGACCACTCGAGGATCTTCTCGGGTGATGCGGGGCGGATGCGCACTGCGTCAAAGTCGATAGACTCGGCGCCCGGCGTCTTGCGGTTATTTGAGAGACCGCTGCCGTCGCGCATGAGCTCGACATCGAGTGCAAGCCCTCGCAGTGTGTGCAAGAGCACGTTGAAGGATGCCGGCGCGTAGTGGTGGCTTATGCGCTCGCCGCGGACAATAGCGTCAAACGCTGCCGAACGGCCAGTGATATCGTCGGACTTCACCGTGAGCATTTCGCGCAAGGTGTAGGCTGCGCCGTAACCCAAGAGTGCCCAGACTTCCATTTCACCAAAGCGTTGACCACCGCCCTGTGCTTTACCGCCAAGCGGCTGCTGGGTGATGAGGCTGTACGGGCCGATAGAGCGCATGTGGATCTTGTCCTCGACCATATGGTGAAGCTTGAGGATGTACATGTAGCCGACCGAGATATCTTGGTCGAAGGCTTCGCCGGTGCGGCCGTCATAGAGCTTCATCTTGCCTGACTCAGCAAAACCAGCCTTCTTGAGTTCTGCGCGAATTTCTTCTTCCGTTGCGCCTTGGAACGGTGGGCAGATTGCTTGGTAGTTAAGGGTGTTAGCGGCCAAACCGAGGTGAAGCTCGAGAATCTGGCCGAGGTTCATACGAGACGGCACGCCAAGTGGAGTGAGGATAACGTCTACCGGGCGACCATCTGCGGTGTATGGCATGTCCTCTTCAGGAAGGATGCGGGAGATAACACCTTTGTTACCGTGGCGGCCGGCGAGCTTGTCACCCACCGAGACGGTGCGCAGCTGCGCGACCTCAATGTGAATGCGCTTGATGATGCCGCTTTCAAGCTGGTGGCCCATCTCGCGAGAGAAGACTTTGACGCCGATGATGCGGCCGCGCTTGCCGTTTTCCATGCGAAGCGATGAGTCTTTTACATCGCGTGCCTTGTCACCAAAGATAGATCGCAGGAGGCGCTCTTCAGGCGTGAGTTGGGTCTCGCCCTTCGGTGTGATTTTGCCGACGAGAATGTCGCCTGGGCGCACCTCAGAGCCGACTCGTACCACGCCGTCTTCGTCGAGGTTGCGGAGTTTTGCTTCAGAAACGTTGGGGATGTCGTGGGTAGTCTCTTCAGCGCCAAGCTTGGTGTCGCGCACATTGCAGACGAACTCTTCAATATGAATAGAAGAGAACTTCGCGTCCTTGACCATGCGCTCAGAGATAATGATAGCGTCTTCGTAGTTTGCACCCGACCAGCACATAAAGGCGACGAGGCAGTTTTGGCCAAGTGCCAATTGGCCACCATCGGTCGATGAGGCGTCAGCGAGGAGGTCGCCCGGCTTCACCTTGGTGCCAACCGAGACAGCGGGGCGCTGGTGGAGCGCGGTAAAGCCGTTGGTGCGCACAAAGTTGACGAGCGGATACTCGACTTCTTTGCCCTTCGTGTTTTTCACGATGATGCGCTTACCATCAGCCTGTACGACCGTACCTTCTTCCTTAGCGAGGATGAGGCGACCGGTGTCGCGCGCTGCGCGCGCTTCAACACCGGTAGCCACGAGCGGCGCCTCCGGCAAGAGGACCGGGGTAGACTGCTTCTGCATGTTCGAACCCATGAGTGCACGGTTTGCGTCGTCATGCTCGAGGAATGGGATCATCGAGGTCGCGATAGAGAACGGTTGGCCCGCAGCAACGTCGATAAGCTCGACCTCTTCGCGAGAGACGCGGGTCGGTTCGCCATTTTGGCGCGCATCAACCATCTCGTCGACAATTTTATTGTCGGCAACATTGGTTGCGCCGTGGGCGATGGTGTACTTCTCCTCCTCGGCAGCATTCAGGTAGACAACCTTGTCGGTAACTTTACCCTTCTCAACTTGCATATACGGAGTCTCGATCATGCCAAACTCGTTGAGTCGAGCGAAGGTCGAGAGGCGCAAAATGAGACCGATGTTCGGACCTTCCGGCGTGTGTATCGGGCAGAGGCGGCCGTAGTGGCTCGGGTGGACGTCGCGCACTTCAAAGCCAGCGCGCTCGCGGGTAAGACCGCCAGGGCCGAGCGCCGAGAGCGTGCGCAAGTGTTCGAGCTCGGTGAGCGCGTTTTCCTGCTGCATGAACTGTGAGAGCTGGTTGGTGGTGAAGAATTCTTTGATGCGCGCCTGGAGCGGACGTGGGTTGACGAACTGCTGCGGGAGTGAGGCGTCGGTGTCGATAGTCGACATGCGGTCCTGGATGTTGCGCTTCATGTGGGTGAGACCAACGCGCAGACGCTGTTGGAGCATCTCGCCAACATAGCGAACACGGCGGCTCCCGAGATGGTCGATGTTGTCTTCAACGGCGTTCGGATCATTCTCAAGCTCGAGGATGTGGTTAAACACGGTCACAAGGTCTTCGAGGGTGAGGGTCTTTTGGGCGAGCGCCTCTTCAGTGAGCGGCTTGTTGAATCGCTGATTAAAGCGGAAGCGGCCGACGCGCGAGAGGTCGTAGCGCTCGTCGCTAAAGATAGAGTTGATGTACTCACGAGCGTTGGCTACGGTCGCGAGGTCGCCGTCGCGCAAGCGCTTGTGGATCTCGACATACGCGTCTTCAACCGTCTTCGCCGGGTCAAGCGCGAGACCTTCTTCTATAAACTTGCGACCAAGCTCTGAGCCAGCAAAGAGTTGCTTGAGCTCGCTGTCAGTCCCAGCACCAAAAACGCGCAGAAGGGAGACTGCGGGGAATTTGCGCTTGCGGTCGATACGCACGGCGAGGCCACCGTTCGCTTCGGCTTCGATTTCGATCCAGGCGCCACGCGCAGGGATGAGCTTGGCGCCAAAGTGGCGCTTACCCTTCACCTCATCTGCGGTGAAGAAGACGCCGTAGGAGCGTGCGAGTTGGGGGACGATGACGCGCTCAACGCCGTTGATGACGAAGGTGCCATGGTCGGTCATGACCGGGAAATCTGCGAGGAAGATCTCCTGCTCCTTCTCCTCGCCGGTGGTCTTGTTGCGTAGGCGCACAATAGCGCGCAGCGGCAAGTCGAGCGTCATCTTCTGCGCCTTGGCGTAGTGCTCGTCGAACTTTGGCTCGCCCATCTCGATCTTCACAAACTCAAGATCGAACTTTTTACCCGAGTAGTCCTTAATAGGAGTGAACTCCTTAAAGACCTCTTTGACACCGCCTTCAAGCAGCTCTTTGTATGACTGCACCTGTGCCTCGACCAAGTTTGGTGTTTCGACGCGCGGTGCGCGGAAACGGCTGAAATATTTTTGCTCTCGCATACGATACTCGCGATGAATGAATAATGAAGCGCGGTTGATAAAAATGAGCCAAAAAATTACGAAATACTCTTCAAAAAATCTCAAGAGTTGCGCCAATCTCTCAAAATTTTGTTTGTCGAGCGACTTATCCCCAGGTGTTAAACACGAAAAATCGGGCGCATACACTGCGTCCTGCCTCACTCCTATGAAGCTTTAATTTATGTCTCGTGCCACCCCTGTTTTGTATCGAAACCCCCTACTCGATACTCAATCTTGCCCCGTTGGTTTCAATGACCAGTATACCCGCCCCACAAACCCCGTCAAGCCTTTTGAGGCCTTTTTGGGGACAAAAAGGCCGGGCAGCGCTTGGCTAACCCGGTTTTTCGCCTCTGACGCCCTTAATTTGGAGCGTCTGGAGGTGGTAATTGAGGCCTCGGCTTGCGTGCAGCCGAGGGTCGTTCGTGTTTCTTCCGCATGGAATGCCTCCTTGGCTTGCGGTCCTCCATAGACACTACAACAAATTGCTCTCCTTTTTTCAATTAGAGCTCAACAAAAGGCATTGGGTCTCTAAATAATTTACTATTTTTACTCTCATCTCCAAGCAAGCCATATCCATCGAGAGAATCGAAAGCATTGTCCTTTTCCATCTGCTCGTAAAACGCGCCATCGATACATTGCAGATGTAGATGTGAGAACCAGTTACCGTTATATGGCGCCTTTCCAACTTTTGCGAATATGGCCCCTGGGGTTAATGCATCTCCCTCTTTACACAGCTTTTCTCTGTCCAAGTGCGCAAATATGAAATAAAGAGGTTCTTGTCCATGTTTAACAACAACATGCGGCCCCCAACCACCATCAAGCGGGTGGTCATCACCCACCCGTACCACCGTTCCAGAAAAATCTAACGCAATCTCCGTGTACGCAGGTACATTGAAATCAACTCCCAAGTGAATATATGTTTGGGCCTTATCTAGATAACTCCCATTCCACAAAAAACTTCTATCCTCAAACCAGCCGCCATAGGAATAATCAAGATTGAATTTTGCATGAGTATCATCCACCATGTGCTGACATGTTTCTGGATCAATCAAGGGATTAGGATGCGAACTTATACCCTGCTTTTTTATCCAAAGCCTGGCCTCAGTATCTAAATTGACGTAACCGAATTTTTTTTCTGAAAGTGATGGAAATAACATACCTAGAGTATCTCAAATAAAGCGGGCCGCCACAATGGGCGGCCCGAACAACGTCAGTAGGAACGAGGACGCTCCATTATAAGCGAACGCGGCA
>CAYSPK010000010.1:9922-10603 GCA_964432905.1 uncultured Candidatus Saccharibacteria bacterium
ACAAAACCTTGCGCCCTAAAGAAAGCCTGAGCCCGTGGGTTATCGATGCTGGTTTCAAGCCACCAGGGGTAATTGAGCAGCGCAGCTTGCTCTTCGATCCATTGGAACATCTTAGAACCAATACCGTGTCCAAGATTGCCCCGGCTCACCACAATATCCTCGAGGACAACGTGGGGGTTTTCAGTTGCACCCATGAATGTCACCACCATCATGCCAACGATTTCGCTAGCGATCTTAGCGGTAACCACGAGAAAAACGTTTGCCCCCCTTATCGGCCGATGTGGCCTGGTAGCGATGCGAACGCGAAGGGCTTCCGCGTTTCGCTCTTCGTCGGAGACCCAAGGATCATACCCCAAAATACGGGGCGGCGTAGACCCGTGTGACGAATAATGTCGCGGAACATTCCTCCCAAAAAAAGCTATGAGCCCATCCGCCTCATCCGGATCATCGCACCAACTGATTTGAGGATCAGGAGATGAAACAATCCTTAGCTTAGCAGCAGCCACGTACCTTCTCCCTTCTTACTCTGTCGAGACCGAGTGGTCTCATTTGCTAACGTTTCCCTCATTAGACACATTCTGCGAGGCAGAATTTTGCACCCTGAGGACCTTCTTTCTTTACCGAATGCGACCTATTAGGAAGTTTACGAAGCCCTAGAGGCAACGACGAACTTCCTAATAC
>CAYSPK010000011.1:0-605 GCA_964432905.1 uncultured Candidatus Saccharibacteria bacterium
CGCTGACCGCCGTGCGCATTTGAAATACCTTGAGAAGTCTGCGCCTAAGCGCTACTCGAGCGTTGTTAAGAAACTCGGTCTCAAGAAATAGTCGCAGGGAGCGACTATTTCTCTTTTTACACAGCATGTAAACCCGACTCTACGAGTCGTGCGTATATACTGGGGTGTAGACCCCGTTATTTGTAATCACATAGAACATTTTCATGGCTATCATTAAACATAAAAGCCAGCGTGTCGGCATTTTTATAGACACGCAAAACCTCTACCATAGTGCGAAAAACCTCTACAAATCGAAGGTGAATTTTGGCGCAGTGATGAAGGAGGCACTCGCGGGCCGCGTGCTCGTGCGCTGCGTCGCCTACGTTATCCGCACTGAAAGTGAGGAAGAAAAAGGGTTTTTCGAAGCCCTCAATAAAATCGGTATCGAAACGAAGGTAAAAGATATCCGCATCTTCGCTGGCGGCGCTAAAAAGGCCGACTGGGACGTAGGCATTGCGATTGATGCTATTAAACTAGCTGACAAACTAGATGTTATTGTTATCGTCTCTGGTGATGGTGACTACATTCCGCTAGTTTCTTACTTGCAGAACAACAAGGGTTGTCTA
>CAYSPK010000011.1:615-5426 GCA_964432905.1 uncultured Candidatus Saccharibacteria bacterium
GACATTGGTATGGCCATTGATGCTATCACCATGGCCGAGAAGCTCGACGCGGTCGTGCTCGCGACCGGCGATGGCGATTTTGTACCACTCATCGAGTACCTCAAAGGTCGTGGCTGCCAAGCAGAGGTTATCGCTTTCGGTAAATCTGCCGCGGGCCAACTGCGCGAAGCGACCGACGACTTTACCGACATGTGCGAAAACCCACGCGCCTACCTTATCGGCTACCGCGGCAATGGGGGAGTGCGCAGCTATATCCCGGGCTTTGCCGCCGGCGACCCCGACGAAGGGGTGGACGTGGGCACCGAGGTCTATGACGACTCAGACCCAGCCGACACTGAGGAAAAATAATTGAAATTATATTTGAAAAAGGTCTCCCTGGGCGCGAGACCTTTTTTCTGTTACTGTTTGCATATTAGTAGTGTTAGCAATAGGGTAGGCCCCTAGATAGGCAGTATTTCAAGCCAACGCGCGCTTCAATACTGAAATCTGGCGGGCTTGCCGCACCAAAACCATGCAAACTCGCACGTTCAAAACCACCATCGGCGACAAGGAGATGATCGCCGAGTTTACTGATTTGGCCGAGAACGCCAACGGCGCGGTCATCCTGCGCTACGGCAACACCGCGGTGCTCGCAACCGCTGTCATGTCGAGCCGCACCCGCGACGATATCGACTACTTCCCACTCACCGTCGACTACGAAGAGCGCTTTTATGCAGCTGGCGCCATCGGCGGTTCGCGCTTTGTACGTCGTGAAGGCCGCCCCTCTGAGCAAGCCATACTCTCGGGCCGTGTTGTCGACCGCACCATCCGCCCACTCTTCCCGCAGCATATCCGCAACGAGGTACAGGTTATCATCACCGTGCTTTCACTCGATGAGAACGACCCTGATATGCTCGCGGTGAACGCTGCATCGCTCGCACTCGCCACCTCAGACATCCCGTGGCACGGGCCAGTGGCCGCGGTACGAGTAGGTAAAGGCTACAAAAAACCACTCTCGAGTGATTTTTCTTCGCCTACTTTTATGATCAATCCGACCTATGCACAGCGCGACGAGATGGCGCTCGATATCCTCGCCTGCGGCAAAGACTCTACTATTAATATGATCGAGGTTGCCGCCAAAGAGGCGAGCGAAGACGAGGTCGCCCGCGGATTTGAGCGCGCAGTAGAGGAGCACAACAAAATCCTCGACTGGCAGCACCAGATCATTAAGGAGTTGGGAAAGGAGAAGCGCACCAGCGACAAACCCGAAGTCCCCGACGCACTACTCGCGCTCTATGAAAACTCCTTTGCAGCCAAGCTCGAAGCGGCAGTCTTTTGTGGCAAGCCCAATAAAGACGCTATCCACGCAGTACAAGATGAGTGGAAGGAGGCGCTCAAAGATGAAGCGTATGCCGACATTCCCGGCGGCCTCGCACGACGTTTTCTTGAAGACAAGGTAGACGAAATCATCCACGACGGTGCGCTCGCCGGTAAGCGTGCAGACAATCGCCGCTTCGACGAGGTGCGCCCCCTGTTTGCACAAGCGGGCGGCATCTCGCCAATACTGCATGGCTCGGGCATCTTCTACCGTGGCGGTACGCACGTCTTCACCGCGCTCACTTTAGGCGGTCCGGGTGACGCGCAGGTCATCGACACTATGGAAGAACATGATGTGAAGCGCCGCTTCATGCACCACTACAACTTCCCCCCATATTCAGCAGGAGAGACCGGCCGCATGGGTGGGCTCAACCGCCGCATGATCGGTCACGGCGCATTGGCCGAGAAGGCGCTCGCCGCCGTCATACCACCCATGGAACAATTCCCATACACCATTCGCCTCGTGTCTGAATGCTTGGCATCCAACGGCTCGACTTCGATGGGCTCGGTGTGCGCGTCGACCTTGGCGCTCATGGACGGCGGTGTACCGATTAAGTCACCAGTTGCTGGTATCGCGATGGGACTCATGCTCTCGATGCACGGCGACGGTCGCTACAAGGTACTTACCGATATCCAAGGCCCTGAAGATGAGTTTGGCGACATGGACTTTAAGGTCGCGGGTACCAAGGACGGCATCACTGCTATCCAAATGGATATTAAGCTCGACGGCGTACCAGTGCCGATACTTATCGAGGCACTCGACGGTGCCAAGGCGGCGCGCCTCCATATCCTCAAAACTATCGAGAGCGCTATCGCCGCGCCACGCGAGAAGATCAGTCCACGCGCGCCAGAGATTGTCACTATGCGCGTGCGCCCCGACCAAATCGGCCTCGTTATTGGTGGCGGTGGTAAGACGATAAACGGTATCCGCGATACGAGCGGTGTTGACGATATCACTATTGAAGATGATGGCTCGATATTTATCACCGGTAAAAACGGTAGCGCCGGCGAAGCGCGTGCGCTCATCGAGGCGCTCGTGAAGGAGTACAAAGCGGGCGAGGTGTATGACGGCGAGGTAACTCGGCTCATGGACTTTGGCGCGTTTGTGCGCATCGGCCCCGGCAAAGATGCCGAGGGGTTGGTGCATGTTTCGGAGGTGGCGCCCTTCCGCATCAACAAAATCGCTGACGCAGTTGGGGTGGGGGACAAAGTGCGCGTTATGATAAAAGAGATCGACGAAAAAGGCCGCCTCAACCTCTCTATCAAAGCCGCCGATCCAGAGTTCGCTGCACGTAAGGGACTAGAGCCGCAAACCAATGGACCAAGAGACACCAAACAACACATCGCAAGAGGAGAGTGAGTTAGTGCGGCCACTCCAAACTTTTCAGAGAGATATTGAAAAGGTCTTGCAAACGACCGAGCTCTCGAAAAAAGATCTGGCAGCCGCTGAAGCACTGCGCGGGCAAAAAGACCAGCCTATAATAGCTACTCCACCTCCCACACCTCCGCCGCCCATAGAACCGGCGGGCTTGGTGCTGCCCAAAACGGAGGTTCATTCACCCCTATATGCAACACGAGTAAGCGCTGGGGAGCTTTTCGCTCAAGAATCGTCGGCAACGCTACCCAAGAAAGAACCGCCTCCGCTCCCACAGCCAAAGCCGCAACCCGTAGTCCCTCCTGTAGAAACATTTCAAAGTGCGGTGCAAAACTACGTGCGCGATAATAACGTCTCTGCGGTGCAAGTCATGGCCGCAGAGCAAGCCCGCCGCGCTGAAGAAGCACAGCCGGTCAACCTCGCCTCACCAAAAACAAGCACAAAAACAATACTGGTGGCCGCCGGGCTCGTGCTCCTTGCGTGTGCCGCAGGGGCACTTGGCTATACTTACTACACACAGCGCACTCTACCCGCAGCGCAAAACCCCGTAGCCCCGTTCATTTCGGTAGATGCGACTATGCCGGTTAGTATTTCGCCACAAGACTCTGCCAACACCATCATGCAGACACTCACTGCTGCAAAAAAAGAGGTGCGCTTATCTCTCGGTCTTGTAGCACAACTCACCCCAACATCAGGGACCACCACCCCAGGAGCGCGTGATTTTTTTGCACAGGCAACACCAAACATGCCCGCTCTGCTCTTGCGAGACCTACAAAACAATTTTCTTATTGGGGTCCACTCCTTTGATATCAACCAACCCTTCATACTCCTGAGCGTCGACTCCTACGAACAGGGGTACGCGGGCATGCTCGCCTGGGAAAAGACGATGCATCAAGACCTTTCGCCATTCTTTGACTACACGCCGGTTTCCGCACAATCAACCCAAACACAAACAGCACCTCAAGTACTGCAAAGCGCCTTTGCGGACGCAATCATTCATAATCATGACGCTCGCGTATTGACTGATAGTGGAAACACGGTAACTTTTTTGTGGACCTTTTTAAATCGCAACACTATTCTTATCGCAACCAACCCTGGCACGGTTGACGAAGTTATTTCACGACAAAAGACAGCTCCCTTGTTTGGCATCACGCAATAACGTTGCGCAGCACGCGACGGGCCGGTATGATGCCCATATGGAAAAAGAAAAGCTCGAACATTTTAAACGCAAATTACAGGAGGAGTATGCGCGCGTGGAACATCAGCTGCGCGAAGTGGGTGTCGAAGATGAAGAGACGGGGGAGTGGGACACCTCGATGGGCGATTTGGACGAAAGCGCCACCGAGCCCGACGAGATAGCTGACCGTATGGAGGAGTATGAGGAGCGCGACAGCGAGAGCGCGACACTCCAGAAGCACCTCGACACTATCGAGCACGCGCTCGCGCGCCTCGAGGAGGGGACGTATGGTGTCTGCGAAATCGGCGGCGAAGATATCGAAGAGGATCGTCTCGAAGTAAACCCCTCGGCCCGCACCTGCAAAGAGCACATGGAGCGCGAAGGCGAACTATCTAAATAATCTCCACTAGAAGATCAACAAAAATCACTCCACACCAAGTGGAGTGATTTTTGTTAGCGAACATTTGAAAATGTGTGTCAACTTGTCGCGCACAAACAGTTTGGTAGAGTGCCGGCATGCAGTATGCCCGTGTTTGGGGCGCGCAAACGTCGATGCTGACACCATACTTGGTGTCGGTCGAGACTGACCTTTCGCGCGGGTTGCACTCCTTTTCGCTCGTCGGGCTCCCCGACAAAGCGGTCGAGGAGTCGCGCGATAGGGTAGCTGCGGCGATAAAACATGCGGGCTTTGAATCTCCCAAAAGTCGCAATCAAAAAATAATCATCTCACTCGCGCCGGCCGATGTTCACAAAGAAGGGCCGGCTTTTGATTTGCCAATTGCACTTTCCTACCTCCTCGCCGCGGATGATATCCGCTTCAACACCGACAGCTGCGTGTTTGTCGGCGAGCTTTCGCTCGACGGCTCGCTGCGCCCGGTGCGCGGCATACTACCACTCGTTGCC
>CAYSPK010000011.1:5436-8064 GCA_964432905.1 uncultured Candidatus Saccharibacteria bacterium
TCCTCCCCTCCGGTGCGGACGCCGCCGACACCATCGTTGCCGAAGCAAAGCGCAAAGGCATGCAGTGCATCTTCGTGCCAAAAGAAAATGCGCGCGAAGCAGCGCTCGTCCCAAACATCGTGGTGTACGGTGCGGAGAGTTTGAAAGAAGTTATCGAACACATTAACACCAAGCGCTCGCGCGACGACAAGACCGAGCCGCAAAGAATTGTCCCAACACCACAAACTGAGTTGCGCCCGAGCGAGTACGAAACACCATTTGTGTTTGAAGATATCCGCGGCCAAGCATCAGCAAAGCGCGCCGCAATAATCGCCGCCGCAGGCGGACACAATCTCGGACTCTCGGGCCCACCAGGAACTGGCAAGACGATGCTCGCGCGAGCGCTCGCGTCGACACTCCCACCACTGTCGTTTGATGAAGTGCTCGAAGTAAACAGCATCCACTCGGTCGCGGGCACGCTGCGCGGAGACATCATGACAATGCCGCCATTTCGCTCTCCACACCACACCGCCTCATACGTCTCGCTCGTTGGTGGCGGTGCCAACCCGCGCCCGGGCGAAGTGACGCTCGCGCACCGTGGCGTGCTCTTTCTTGATGAGTTCCCTGAGTTTGATAGGCGCGTCATCGAAGCACTACGCCAACCACTCGAAGATAGAGTCATCGCGGTCGCACGCTCCAAAGGCACCGCGCTCTTCCCCGCATGCATCACGCTCGTCGTCGCGATGAACCCGTGTCCGTGCGGCAACTTTGGTCACCCCGACATTGCGTGCGTCTGCTCGCCGAGTGCGCTCGAGCGGTATCGCAAAAAAATTTCAGGACCTATCGCAGACCGCATCGACCTGTGGATCACGGTGGGGCCCGTGGAGTTGGGCGAGCTCGGGAAAAAAGTTTCGCGCGGCAGCGAGACACAAGATGCGAAAGCAAAAGTGTTGCGCGCTCGCGCCGCACAAGCAGCACGATTCAATAAAGAGGGGAGAGTCAACGCCGAACTTTCACCACGCGAACTTGAAGAGCTGGTGCCACTTTCACCCGGCGTGCGCGCGACACTCGAGCGCGCCGGCACACGGCTCAACCTCTCACCACGCGCGTTTCATCGCGTCATTAAAGTCGCGCGCACCATCGCCGACCTCGACGAAGTCGAGGGTATCACCGAGTCTCACATCCTCGAAGCGCTCCAGTACCGCGAGCGAAAAGTGTAGTGTTTACAAGCGTTTCTCAGGCAATCGCAAAAAGTATTCCGCCACTGTTTCACAATCGCGCGAAACATAGCGTGAGTTTGTAGCCAAGCCGCGGCTCGAAGCGTTCGTCATCAACCAAAAAGACAAAGTGGTTGTGCTGCGCTCGTGGAAAGAGGCCGATGCGTATTGCGCGAAAAAGTTTCTGGTATGATTAGGGTCATATGAAAGCGCATATTGGATTACTCACAACAAGTGTTGTTGCAATTATTATTAGTGCTTGCGTGTTGGTGTGGTGGTTTGGTGGCCCCGGATTGCGTGCTGCGCTCACAGATCGTTGGAACATGCTCTCACACACAAAGACCGAAGAGGCTCCGACACCGTCGTTGCCTGCGATGCAAAAAGCTTCTGACGGCGTCGTCAGCATAACAGTGCCTGAGCCGTATGTGATAGTGACGACCAAAGATCAACTCCCCAAAACAAGTTACATTCCTCCTTGCGCTGATGGGTTCACATACTGTGTCTACTACAACGGCACCGCATACACGGGCACCAATTTTGACAGCGCCGGTATCGGGATAAAAAAGCGTGACGACCTGAAAGACAAGAAGACTTGTGTAAACACTGCGCCAGATGGGTATGGCACAAAACAACCAGATGCAACAAATTCTCACACCACCTATGCAACAAGTGTGTTTAGAAACCTTGGAGATGCGGGGGCGGGGCACTATGCAAATGACACAACCTACCGACTGTTCGTACTCGACACAAAGACGTGTTATGAAATTACGACGCGTGTTGCTGAAACACAGTATGCAAATTATCCTGCAGGCAGGATTAAAGAGTTTACCGATACAGACAAAAAACAGCTCGCGTCTGTACTCGCTATTTTTGTGAACCACCTCTACTTTGCAAACACAAGCGAAGTTATTTCATTCCCCACAGCGCAGTAGTAGTTGGTACATAAAAAAACGCTCACAATAATTGTGAGCGTTTTTTTAATCCAGAAGCACTCTCCTAGTCACCACTACCAACAGGTAGTGCACCAAACGGATTGGTCGCACCTCGGATTTCAAAGTGAAGGTGCGAGCCGGTCGACTCGCCTGTGCGACCAACCCGGCCGATAGTTTGTCCTTGCGCAACACTCTCGCCCGCAGAGACAAGCACCGCGCTCGCATGCGCATAGAGAGTTTGTGTACCGTTGTTGTGCTGAATAACAATATAGTTGCCGTACCCGCCGTTCCACCCACCATTATTTTTTGCGACAATAACCGTGCCCGCAGCTGAGGCGACTATCCCTACTCCTGTGGGAGCGCCAATATCGACACCGTTGTAGCCGTGGAGTGACTGGGTGATGATGCCTGCACCAGGTGTGAGCGGCCAATCATAGTAATTGTCATACTCAGGTCCTCCGGCGTTGCGCAGTGGCGCGGGCTTGAATCCTTTTGTTTTT
>CAYSPK010000011.1:8074-10473 GCA_964432905.1 uncultured Candidatus Saccharibacteria bacterium
ACTCTTGGTGGTGGTAATTTTTGGCTTGTCTGTTGTTTTTGTTTTTGCAGGAGAAGGAGCTGGCACTTCTGCGTTCGGGATGATGATGAGTGTGCCGGTGGTGAGCGCCGCGTCATACGCGAGGTTGTTATAGAGTGCTATATCCTGTGCGTTAGAGCGATAGGTTTTTTCGAGGCTTGCCAAAGTCTCACCCTTGAGCACTGTGTGGCGAATGCCGGTAATAGGGAGAATGACCAACTCTTCGCCCGGGTGTATGGCGCCGTTCTTTATGTTGTTTGCTCCAACAATAGTGTTTACATCCACATCGAACATCTTTGCGATACTAGCGAGCGAGTCTCCCGGACGCACGGTGTACACACTAATTTGAGGGTTCATGAGTGGAGTAGCGGTGTCGCCAGGGCGCAGTGGATTGTCTTGTGACTCGAGCGCTTCGCCATTCACAATAGGAACTTCGTTCGGCATGGCCGTCGGGTCAATGCCGGCCGCAGCAGAAAGGAGAGGTACTGTTTGAGAATTATATGAAACGTCTACGGCACCAACCGCGGCCGCCGCTTTAGAAAGAAAACTTGAAAAGAAGTTAGCGGATGCTAAGACCGGCATAGAAAACAAAGAAAGCCCCCCGCTAGCTACGAGCCCTATAAATAAAACTTTTTTGACCTTCCCGCGGCCAGATCGCGGCGAGGCATTTTTTGGATTTGATGAAGACAAAGTGGGTGGGGGATGTGCTGCTGTTTTGATAAAAATGGCTTAACCGAGCCTTTTTTATCATCCTTTCCTGCCGTATGTATTCACTATACCCCCCTCACTAGGTACGTCAATCTTGCCAAAGCTTCCTTGTGGATAGTGGAGTTTAGGTGCTTTTGCTAAAAATGCGGTAGGGTGTAGAGGTGTCACATCTCGACAAACTGAACCCCGCTCAGCGAGAAGCGGTTGAAACAACTGAGGGCCCGCTCTTAGTGCTCGCCGGCGCAGGCGCAGGGAAGACCCGTGTTATCGCGCATCGCATTTTAGAAATAGTGCGCCGCGGCGCCGAGCCGGGGCAAATCCTCGCCATCACCTTCACGAACAAAGCCGCGAGCGAGATGCGCGAGCGAGTGCTGGGCCTCTTGAGTGAAGCAGGCATCCTTGGCGAAGAAGCAAATATGCTTCGCGGCGCGTCCCCTAGCAGTCCTGCAGCAAAGCGAAGCATATTTGCTTCGCACGCAAACATACCATTCGTCTCGACGTTCCACTCACTTGGCCTCCTCATTATTAAGGAGAACGCGAAGTTGCTCGGCTTTAAACGAGTGCCGACCATTTATGACCGCTCCGACTCGATGCGCGAGATGAAAGCCGCCCTCAAGCAATTTGATGAGAGCATGGAGCCGCGTGCGGCACTCTCGATGGTCTCGAAGATAAAAGGGCAGGGGCTAACACTCAACGACTTTATCGGTAGCGCGCGCAACTACCGCGAAGAGGTCGTGGCCAAAGCCTGGACACTGTACGAAGATGCGCTGTACAAAGACGGTGCGCTCGACTTTGATGACCTCTTGCTGCGCGCGATGCTCCTCTTGCGCGACAATGAGGCGGTGCGCCGCCACTACCAAGACCGCTGGCGCTATGTGCACGTCGACGAGTACCAAGACACCAACTATGTGCAGGCGCGTTTGTTGGAGCTTTTGGTCGGACCCGCTAAAAATGTGTGCGCCGTGGGTGACGTGGACCAAACTATTTATGGCTGGCGCGGTGCCGAGATAAAAAACATTATGTCGTTTGAGCAAACCTTCCCGGGTGCAAAAATCGTTATGCTTGAAGAAAACTATCGCTCGACCAAGGCTATCCTTCAAGCAGCCAATGATGTCATCGCCAAAAATAAATTCCGCCCCGAGAAAAATCTTTTTACCAAAAACGCCGATGGCGAAAATCTGCGGCTCTACCAAGCGTTTGACGAGCTCGATGAAGCAAACTTTGTCGCGCGCATTGTGCGCGAGGGGAGAGAGCGGGGGCTCGAACCCCGCGACTTCGCGGTCCTCTATCGCGCCAACTTTCAATCGCGCGCACTTGAAGAGTCGCTCTTGCGCGCCGATATCCCATACCAAGTGCTCGGCACACGCTTCTTCGAGCGCAAAGAGGTGAAAGATGCGCTCTCCTTTATACGCGCTGCACTTTTTGGCACCAGCGCCGACTTAGGCCGCATCGCCAACACGCCACCGCGCGGCATTGGTAAGGTGACGCTGCTCAAAATCCTTGCAGGGCGCGAGGAAGAGCTCACCGGCAAGGTGAAAGAGAAGGTGGTTGAACTGAGAAAGCTGCTCAAGAGTATTGCTGAAGCGGCAGATAAGCTGCGCCCCTCAGAGCTGGTGCGCTTTGTTATTAGCGAGACGGGTATGGAGCGCATGTTTAAAGAAGACAAGCTTGAG
>CAYSPK010000012.1:0-407 GCA_964432905.1 uncultured Candidatus Saccharibacteria bacterium
CACGGAGCGTAAATGTGAATGGCTCGGGCGTTAGCCCGAGCCTGTGCGATTCTCCTCTCTTAGTTTTCTATGGAAGGGTCCTGTGTCGGTGCAAAAAAAGCTAGGGACATGGGAGCCAAAGACCATCCAAGCCATTTCCGCTATGCGTTGGAGAAGCGTTTTTGGTCGTACTGGTTCTAGCTGGTGCGGTATTTGTACTATCCGTTGCGCTTTTGCTCTTTGGCGTTTTTCCCAACCTCCTCCGCGCCCTGTTCGCTTGTTCCTGTAGCGTCTACTCACGAATCACCTGCAATGTTCAGCCTAAAAATAATTTAGATATAAATCTATATTTAGTCAAGTTAGTCGCATACAAATAGCCTCACCTTTGTTTTGCATCACGTTTTCCCGTACAATGGCTCCAATTAGCA
>CAYSPK010000012.1:417-4353 GCA_964432905.1 uncultured Candidatus Saccharibacteria bacterium
GAGATGGCAGGCGTGTACTCCTACCTGCCTTTGGGTCGTCTCGTGCTCGAAAAGATAGAGAAGATTGTGCGCGAGGAGATGAACAAGATTGGTGGCCAAGAGGTACGCATGGCGACCTTGCATCCCTCCGAGTTGTGGAAGCAGACCGGCGCGTGGGACTCGGTTGACGTGGTCTTTAAGATCCAAAGCCGCACCGAAAAGGAGTATACTGTCGGCCAGAGCGAAGAGGAGGTCGTGACTCCGATTGCCAAAGAGTATATCGAGTCATACAAAGACCTGCCGGTGGCTATCTACCAAATCGGGCAGAAGTATCGCGACGAGTTGCGCGCCAAGTCGGGCATCATGCGCGGCCGCGAGTTCACCATGAAGGACATGTACTCCTTCCATGCGACGCAAGAAGATTTTGACCGCTTCTACCAAATCGCCAAAGAGGCCTACCTGCGCGTCTATGAACGTGCCGGCCTTGTCGCCAAAGCGACCGAGACGTCGGGTGGCGCCTTTACGACCAAACTGTCCTATGAGTTTATGGTACTCACCGACGCGGGCGAAGACGACATCCTCTACTGCGACCACTGCTCGTACTGCGCCAATGTCGAAATCACAAATGAAGAGGAGGGCCAGGCCTGCACCCGCTGCGGCAGTGGTACGCTCCATCGCGCGAAAGCATCTGAAGTGGGCAACATCTTCGACCTTGGCACTAAGTATGCAAAAGATTTTAATCTCACCTTTAAAAATGCCGATGGTGAGGAGCAACACCCCATCATGGGCTGCTTTGGTATCGGCATCACGCGTCTCATGGGGGTGATTGTCGAAGCGCTCTCCGACGAAAAGGGGATAGTGTGGCCCGAGTCGGTCGCACCCTTCCAGGTGCATCTGGTAGAGATTCCAAGCGAGAGTCCCGATGTGCACGCCGAGGCGGGTGAGCTGTATCGCGAGCTTACTGAGGCAGGCGTAGAGGTGTTATGGGACGACCGCGACCTGCGTGCCGGCGAGAAGTTTGCCGATAGTGAACTCATCGGTATCCCGCTGCGCATCGTGGTGTCCGAAAAGACACTTGCCGCAGGCAAATTTGAGTGCGTCGAGCGCGCCTCGGGGCACACCTCACATAAAAGTATTTCTGAACTCATCGGCCACTTCACTGCATGAAAAACCCGCTCGACAGACTATTCCCCCTCATTTCAAACGATGTTGGTATCGACCTTGGTACCGCCAACACGCTGGTCTATTTGCGTGGCAAGGGGATAGTGGTCAACGAGCCGTCGGTGGTTGCGGTAAACACCAAAACAGGGCAAGTGGTCGCGGTGGGTACGGGCGCCAAAGAGATGCTCGGGCGCACGCCGGGGCACCTCAGCGCGGTGCGCCCGCTTGTTGACGGTGTTGTCTCCGACTTCGAAGCGACCGAGGAGATGCTCGCCTACCTCATGAAGCGCGCACAAGGCGTCTCACGCAAGCTCTTGGGTCCGCGTGCCGTCATCGGTGTACCCTCGGGTATCACGAACGTCGAGATGCGCGCTGTGCGCGATGCCGCCCAGAATGCGGGTGCGCGCGAGGTGCACATCATTGAAGAGCCTATGGCCGCAGCACTCGGCATCCGGCTGCCGGTGCGCGATGCGGCGGGGAGCCTCATTGTCGACATTGGTGGTGGCACGACCGACATTGCGGTTATATCGCTCGGCGGTATTGTCCGTTCAAAAAATTTGCGTGTTGCGGGCGACAAGCTCAACAACGACATCATCAGTTATGTGCGCTCCGAATTTAAAATTCTCATTGGCGAAAAAACAGCCGAGCAGGTAAAGATCGCTATTGGCTCAGTAACTGAAGACAGCGGCCGGCTCGAGGCAGTCGTGCGCGGGCGTGACCTCATCACCGGTCTTCCGCGCGAAATTTTGCTTACCGACTCTGACATCCGCGAAGCTATTTCCCAATCAATAGATACGCTGATTGAAAGTGTACGCGAGGTGCTCGAGACCACGCCACCTGAAATTCTCTCTGACGTTATGCGCTCGGGGCTCGTGCTCACGGGCGGAGGCGCACTCATTAAAGGACTCGACCAGCTCTTGGCCCAATGGCTCAAGGTGCCGGTTATCGTTGCCGACGATCCGCTTACGGCTGTTGCGCGCGGCACAGGTGTTGTGCTTGAAAATCTCGAACTTTATAAAGATGTACTCTTAGAGCATGAAGAGGATATCGCGTAGTCGCTTACCGCGTTTTTTTGTTGTACTTTTTTGTGTACTCCTTTTAGGAGTAGGGATATTTTGGCGCCATACGCTCGGTGGGTTTGTGTGGTATGTCGCAGCTCCTCTAGCATTGCACAATCCACTTGCGGGTGTGCTTCGCAGTTTTCATACTAATGCGCAGCTCGCACAAGAAAATGAGGCTCTTCGCGCAGAACTTGCTTCAACAACAGCACAGCTCGCCGATCGAGGGGTACTCTACCAAGAGAATATACAATTGAAGGCTCGTTTGGGGCGCGATGGCAATGTCCATACACTTTTAGCGGGTGTGCTTATGCGTCCGCCAGCGACCCCGTATGACACGCTTATGATTGATGCGGGGCGTACAGAAGGGGTGCGAGCCGGTGCACTGGTATATGCGGGGGGAAGTGTTGTTATTGGTACCGTTGATGCTGTGTACGATGGCACGTCCCGGGTCGTGCTCTTTTCGGCCCCGGGAGAAACATACCAAGGCATGTTGATGGAGTCGACCGCTCACCCTGCGCTCCCTGTCGTCGTGCAAGGAGAAGGCGGGGCGACGATGACTGCCGAAGTGCCAGTGGGGAGTATTGTTGCGGCGGGGGATGCTATTTTACTACCGGGCGTTGCGGGCGGGTATCTTGCCCGGGTGGTTGCGGTGGAAACAAAAAAAGGAGAATCGTTCAATACGCTTTACATGCAGTTGCCAGTTAACCCGCAAGAGCTCCGTATGGTTGAGGTAGAAAAGTAGTATGCGCCGAATATATGTGTATAGTGGCTCGATTTGTTTATTGGTGTTGAGTCTTTGGTTCGGTTGGTGGGTGTTTGCCCTCGTGGGAGTGGTTCTGCTTGTTGTGAATAGGTATGGCTATGCAGCGGCGCTCGTCGCGGGGGCGGGTGACCTGCTGTGGGGGCAGCCAGTTGGTGTGCTGCATGTTGTCGGTATGCCGCTGCTATGTCTCGTCCTCGCCGTGCTGGTGGCGCAGTTCCTTCTTGCCCCTTATATACGCCAACGCGTGCCCAATATACACTAAAGCGCTATACTGGTGCTGCTATGGTGTTGCGGCGCAAGAGGCGAAAAAAACATACAGAGATCGCCCCGGATGAAATCCTTCTAGATGCGTCTACACAGGAGTTTAATAAAGACCAGTTTGAGGGGCGACTCGAGCGGCCGCTGCGCCGCCGTACGTTCTTGTTTGCAGGAGGTGCGCTAACCCTTATATTCTTGTTACTGCTCACGCGTGCGGGGTATATGCAGATCGCGCAAGGTGCGGTATATGAAGATCTTGCGCAACGCAATCAACTTTCTCAGACGATCCTTTTTGCCGACCGAGGTATCATTACTGACCGCACTGGTTTGCCTCTTGCCTACAACGAACGCACGCAAGTGGGTACAACAACTGAGCCATTAGCTACGCGTGTTTATGCAAATCTCCGTGGGCTTGCACATGTGGTGGGTTACGCAAAGCCGCCAGCAAAAGACAAGAGTGGCACCTACTATCGCAGCGAATTTATTGGCATCGACGGTGCTGAAAAGGCATTCGACAAGGCACTCGGCGGTGTTAACGGTATGGAGCTCACTCAAACCGACGCACATGGCACTGTGGTGGCGCAAAGCATTACCCAGCCGCAAGAGCCGGGGCAACAAATAACCCTTTCAATAGACGCCAAAGTAACGCAGGGTTTATATGATGCGCTTGCGCAACGTGCGCAGGACTCTGCATTTCAAGGTGGCGCTGCGGTC
>CAYSPK010000012.1:4364-10360 GCA_964432905.1 uncultured Candidatus Saccharibacteria bacterium
ATACTTGCCATGACAAGCTACCCTGAATATTCACAAGAGGGTCTGGCTGGAGGCGATATTGCTGCATTTAAATCTATTAATACCGACTCGCGTCGCCCTTTTCTTAATCGAGTGACGAGTGGTTTGTATGCGCCCGGTTCTATTGTTAAACCGATCGTCGCAGCCGCAGCACTCACAGAAGGGATTATCAGTCCCAATAAGCAAATTCTCTCGACGGGCTCCATTAGTATCCCTAACCCATACGACCCCAAGCACCCCACCGTGTTTAAAGATTGGCGGGCCAACGGTTGGGTCTATGTCCGCAAGGCGATAGCATATTCTTCGGATGTGTACTTCTACGAGGTAGGTGGTGGGTTTGAGGACCAGCCGGGGCTTGGCATAGACCGGCTCGACAAATATTTCCGTCTTTTTGGGTTTGGGCAGGATCCAAGCCTCAATGGTTTCCCAACACAGGAAGGCAACATACCGACCATCGCTTGGAAAGCCAAGACATTTCCCGAGGATCCAACTTGGCGTGTAGGTAATACGTACCACACCGCGATAGGGCAGTATGGTATGCAGGTGACGCCACTGCAGGCGGTGCGTGAGGCGGCAGCACTCGCCAATGGCGGCAAACTACTCGTGCCGACGCTGCTGGCAAGCTCTACGCCGCAAAGTGTTGACGTGGGTATTCCAGATGCGACACTACAGATAGTGCGCGAGGGTATGCGCTATGGTGTGACCGATGGTATTGCCAAGGCAGTGCAGTTTGATTTTGTTCATGTGGCAGCAAAAACCGGTACGGCACAGGTGGGTATGCATAATGAATTCATCAACTCGTGGATGATTGGCTTTTTCCCGTACGAGCATCCACGCTATGCCTACGCTATGGTGCTTGAACGAGGGCCACAGCACACCACCATGGGTAGCCCAGCTGCAATGGGGCAGTTCCTTTTGTGGATGCATGAAAACGCGCCACAGTACCTACAATAGTGCTTTGTGCGCGTGCCTGTTGACTTCGGGCGCGGTTACTATACACTTATCACTCAATAGCAAGTTTAAATAATCATGGCTGAAGAATTCATTTCGCAAGAAAAGTTCGAGGAGTTGACGAAGGAGTTGGACGAGTTGCGCACCACGCGCCGCCGCGAGGTAGCCGAGCAGCTCGAGTACGCACGTTCGCTCGGGGATCTTTCCGAAAATGCCGAATACCAAGAGGCGCGCGAGATGCAAAGTGCTGTTGAGGAGCGCATTCAAAAACTCGAAAGTATTCTCAAGAGCGCAAAAATAGTCCGCGGCACCAAAACTGACTCGGTAGGGATGGGTTCGCTCGTCTCCGTCCAAAAAATAGGCTCTGACGAAAAGCACACCTACACTATAGTTGGTGCTGAAGAGGCCGACCTATTTTCAGGCAAAATCTCCTACCACTCGCCGCTGGGCTCTGCTCTGCTTGGGAAAAAGAAAGGTGATGAATTCTCCTTCCACACTCCAAAAGGCACTCAGAAATACAAAATTCTTAAGGTTGAATAAGATCAAAAATAAATAAGCAAAAGAAAACCGGCTCGGCGCATACAGCGCCGAGCCGGAAGTGGTTGATGTCTCCCGCTGGTTATAAAAACACCGGCGAGAGCATCATGAGATTATACGTGGTCACCGCGAAAGGGAACGAGAGTTGCGCCATATGCCGCGTCGGCTCTTTGTGCATGGTAATTGCAAGCGTCATGCTGCCTGCAAATAGCCCAGCGCACCACAGCCACCACGCAGACAAGTCGTGCGTATGCTGGAGCACAACCGCTTGGGGGAGGCCTGCAATAATGAGCGTAGCGCTCGCAAGCCACCTACCGTCTATTTTGGGCACCAGGATCCCAATGAGAACCGTCAGCACGATCCCCGAAATACAGATTATTTCCTTGATAGTGATCCCATACTCACCGTGCCGAAAACTCATGATGGTTACCAGCGACGAGCCTATCGTGTAGGCAACAGGCAGAGCCGCGTTCGCGTAGTCCTTCTCCTGGAGGTCGCTATACGCGTGGCGGACGTTGATGAATGTGATACATGCCCATGTGAGCGGATGCATCGGTGTGTTGTTGTAGAAGTTTAATCCCACATACCACAGCAGTGCCCCCGGGCCAATGACGTAGGCGAGCATCTGTAAAAACATCAGAAGGTTGCTAGGCAAAGCTGTTCTCCAAGTTTTCTTGTAAGGATCGGATGATCAGTGAAAGACCAACCGGTAGATATACAACTATGATTTGCTAACTTAGTCAACTCCTCCCGCGAAGGGGAGAAAAGCGGTAAGCTAAACACATGTTTTGGCTAGACCGCATATACGGGCAAATAGAGGAGCAGTTGGCAGATACAATTAAAGCAGGGAAGACCCTGCTTATTCGTGATGAGAAGACAGCCTCCGGCCGGGTGCATGTTGGCTCTATGCGCGCGTTGGCGCTGCATGCTGCTATCGCCGAACGCTTGGCTGAGGCAGGCGTGCCGCATGAATTTAAGTTTGAAATAAATGACTTTGACCCTATGGATGGGATGCCGGTCTATCTCGACAAGGATGACTACCAGCAGTACATGGGCGTGCAGCTCTACAAGATCCCCGCGCCCGACCTCTCGACTGGCAAAGTGGGCGGCACCGCCAAGAATTTTGCAGAATTTTTTGCTGAAGAATATATTGGCGCGATTGAGGCGGCAGGATTTTCCCCAAAATTCTACCGTGGTAGCGAGCTTTATCTTTCAGGCAAGATGAACAATGCTATTCGTATGTTCCTCGACAAAGCCGACGCGGTACGTGCGGTCTATGGTGAGATGTATGGCACACCGCGCCCCGACGACTGGTTCCCGCTCCAGGTGGTGTGCGAGCGGTGCGGCAAGATTGGTACCACGCGCGTGGTCGCGTGGGATGGCACAAAGGTGTCCTACCGCTGCATGCCTAAGATGGTTGAGTGGGCTGAGGGTTGTGGCAGGGAAGGCACTATTTCGCCCTTTGATGGCAATGCTAAATTGCCGTGGAAGGCCGAGTGGGCTGCTAAGTGGCAGGTTTTGGGTGTCGACATTGAAGGTGGCGGCAAAGATCACTTCACTAAAGGTGGCTCACGTGACCTAGCGAAGCTGCTTGCTGAGCGCGTGCTCAAGTATCCAGAGCCCTATGGCGTCGCGAACGAATTTTTCCTCGTTGGCGGTAAGAAGATGTCTTCGAGCAAGGGGGCTGGTGTTTCTGCTCGCGATATTGTCGAGCTCGTGCCACCACAGATCTTCAAGCTTGCGCTGTATGGTAAAGATATTAATCAGCAAATCAATTTTGATCCTGAGGGCGACACTATCCCGGTTTTGTTTGACCAGTATGATAAGCTCGCGGCGGGCTGTTGGGCGGGTGGGGAAGATGACTACGCACGACTCTTTGCATATATCCACCCATCTGCGAGTGGCAAGGCACAAATCCCTGGCGAACACTTTTTGCCGCGCTTTTCACAAGTAGCGTTCATCGCCCAAATGCCGCACCTCGACTTCTTTGGCGAGATTGAGGCGCTCAAGGGCGCACCACTTACTGAAGCCGATAAGCTCGAGGCGAGCGAGCGACGCGAGTATGCGCTTCGCTGGTTGCGTCTGTGCGCACCCGAGAAGTTTGTGTTTGAGCTCCAAGAAGAGTTGCCGGACGCGGCTCGCGGGCTCTCACCTCAGCAAAAGAACGCGCTCCGGGCCATTCATGATGCGCTCAGACAGGAGGAGGTATTGCCCAGTGGTGAGATGCTTCATGAGCTACTGCATAGCATTAAAGATGAACAGGGTATTGCGCCTGCAGAGCTATTTAGTGCGCTCTACCTCGCGTTTTTAGGCAAACCTTTTGGTCCTAAAGCGGGATGGTTTCTCTCGGTTCTCGAGCGAGATTTCGTTCTCAAGCGCCTTGAGGAGGCGACTGAATAATTAAAAATTCATAGTGAAAAGGCTGAACGCTACCGTTCAGCCTTTTTCGTTTGCAATGTGGATAACTAGGGCGGTTAGGTGGGACAAAGTGTCGTATACTGTCTCTTAGTGGGATGAAGTGGGATGCCCGCGAAAAACCGTTATACTGCAATGCTAATCGGCGAATACTTACACACACTCGATAACAAGAAACGGCTTTCGCTCCCCGCCAAGTTTCGCAAGGAGGTTGGTCGCAAGGTGGTACTCACTCGCGGGCTCGACCAATGTTTGTTCATGTTCCCTGAAAAGACGTGGGCTCGTATAGCGCAAAAGCTTGTCGACCTTCCTATTGGCCAAGCAGACACCCGCGGCCTCTCGCGCTTCTTGCTCGCTGGCGCAGTTGATGCTGAGGTGGATGGGGCAGGGCGTATTCTTGTCCCGGATTACCTGAAAGAGTTTGCCGACTTGCGTTCGCGCGTCGTTTTAGCAGGCGTTTCAGACCGTATCGAAGTCTGGAACGAAAAGACTTGGGAGGAGTACAAGCGTCGCATTGAAAAAAGTGCCGACCAGATGGCCGAAAAATTGGGTGACCTGGGCATTCTCTAAACCATAGTATGATGAAAGCTCCTACACGTTTGTTTGCACCTGCACACCACTCCCGCAAAGAGGAGAGTGGTGCACATATGCAACCAGAGGTGCACGTGAGTGTCATGCTCAAAGAGTCACTCACTAGACTCGATCTTCCGCGTGGAGGGCTTTTTGTCGATGCGACCCTCGGCCAAGGTGGTCACAGCGAAGCGATACTCCAAAATAGTGACGCAAAGGTGCTCGCACTCGACGCTGACCCCGCAGCTCTCGCTCTTGCCAAAAAGCGCCTCGCAAAGTTTCGCACTCGTGTCACGTTTGTTGAGTCGAACTTCAGTGAGCTTGTTCATGTGCTGCACAAACAGGGGGTGAAGGAAGTGTCTGGCGCGCTTTTTGACCTTGGGTGGAATAGCGGCCAGCTCGCCTCGGGCCGCGGCTTCTCCTTTTTGGTAGACGAGCCGTTATCGATGAGTTATAGCAAGGCGCCTGCCTCGGGTTTTACTGCCGCAGAGGCGCTCAATATGTGGGATGAAAAGACACTCGCGGATGTCTTCTTTGGGTATGGCGAAGAGCGCTACGCAAAGCGCATCGCTAAAGCAATAGTTGAACGCCGCAAAATTGCCGCTATCTCAACAAGTCTCGAGCTGGCCGAGATCGTGCGCGACAGCGTTCCCGCATCATATCGCCATGGTCGTATCCACCCAGCAACACGCACCTTCCAAGCGCTGCGCATCGCAGTAAATGATGAAATGCGTGTTATCGAAAAAGGGCTCGAAGCCGCATGGAGCCACCTTGCGCCTAAAGGTCGGTTAGTGGTCATTAGTTTTCATAGCATAGAAGATAGGTTAGTGAAACAATTATTCGCTAAGTTTGCTAAGGGGGGAGGGCGATTGGTAGAGAAAAAACCCCTCACCCCTAGCCTCGAAGAGATACGAAAAAATCCTCGGGCTCGCAGTGCGAAAGTGCGCGTTATCGAAAAAAACTAACTAACCAACCATGAACACCAACACTCTTACGCTCTATCACACCTACCTCGCTCGCACGACTGCGCTCTTGGCGGTGGTATGTGCGGTGTCTGTGCTCTTGTATGGTATATTTTTGCTCATGGCGGTCGCGCACACAGCTGCACGCACGGCCGCACAGCATCAAGTTAAAGGTTTGACCGCACAGCTTGGCGAAATAGAAATGGCGTATCTCACACAACAAAAGGATATTACGCCAGAGCATGCACAAACACTTGGTTTTGTTGCACCCACCGCGGTTTCGGTAGTGTATACCAGCAGTCTGCGTCAAACGTTGACCATCAATACAAATCGGGGACCCAAAGCGCTAGCCACATGTTCCTTTCACGCGTCAGAGTGTTGACGGCCTTTTGCGTGCTCGTCATGCTGGTTATTGTTGCGCGGCTATACTTTTTACAAATAGTTCACGGTAGAGCATATGCACAAAAGGCAAATGCACAATTTGTCGAGCCGCAAGATTCGCTCGCAGATCGCCACCTTCCGGCACGTCCTCTCCGACATTCA
>CAYSPK010000013.1:0-10047 GCA_964432905.1 uncultured Candidatus Saccharibacteria bacterium
ATTATTGATGAGATTTGCTCCTAGTACGAGAGGACCGGAGTGAACTGACCACTGGTGTACCAGCTGTCGTGCCAACGGCACCGCTGGGTAGCTATGTCGGGATTGGATAAGCGCTGAAAGCATCTAAGCGCGAAGCCGGCTCAAAGATAAGTAATCATTATCAGATCCGTGAGAGATGATCACGTTGATAGGCTCTATGTGTACGCGCAGTAATGCGTTTAGCAGAGGAGTACTAATCGATCGAGTTTCCTTCTCTTGTGAGGGAGTTCGTCCCCGACGTTCCAGTCGGGGCCCCGACCCAACGTATTTTTATGTTGGCGTCGGTGGTTAGGAACCGCAATAATTTGCTGTTTCATACAGAATATTTTTACCGAAATTTGGACCTTGTGTTTTGGTGGCTTGGCGGCGGGGACACACCCGTTCTCATTCCGAACACGGAAGTTAAGCTCGCTCGCGGCGATGGTACTAGCCTTTACCGGCTGGGAGAGTAGCTAGCCGCCAGAACAGAGGGTCTAAAAATTTCAAAAAAGCGGTACAATAGAACCATGAAATTATCATGGAGTGGGCGCAGGAAGCTTTTGTATGCAACAACCGCAACAGCGGCGTCTCTCGGCGCAGTAGTCCTTGTTTGGTTTTTGTTTTTTAATGCGCCACCAACTTGCTTTGACGGGAAGCAAAATGGCACCGAGCAAGGAGTCGACTGCGGTGGCGGCTGTGCACTGGTATGTGAAAATCTTTCAAGCGCACCGCGTGTGGTGTGGGCGCGCGCATTCCAAAACGGTGCGCCAAATATCTATACGCTCGCGGCATATGTGCAAAACACCAACCCGAGCGCAGGTGCAAAACAGGTGCCCTACATCTTTCAATTGTATGATGCGCAAAACAAGTTAGTGGCTGAAAAAACAGGCGTCGTGGATATGCCGCCCGTGCAAACCGTACCAATTATCGTCCCCTCGGTTGATGTGGGGAATCGCACCGTCGCCCATGTTGAGTTTTCGTTTGCGAGCAAGACACCCCTCGTGTGGAAAAGAGTAACTCAAGAAGCCATACCCGATCTGCGAGTTGCGCGCCAGCAACTTGCTGCTGACGGTTCGCGGTTGGATGTGACAGTCGAGAATAATTCTATTTTTGACGCTCCAAAGGTCACACTTGTCACTATTTTGTATGATGCAAACGATGTCGCACGAGCGGCGTCCGTCAGTGTGGTGCCTGTGATTGCGCATAAGTCTTCTGCAGACGCTGTGTTTACCTGGCCGGCACCAAACCCAAACATCCTGCGCACTGAAATTACCATTCTGCCGTCATTTTAGGTAGAGTAGAGTCGTGAGGCTTTCTCAGAAAAAAAGTGCTATTGATTGGCTGTCTTTTGGGGCGGCGCTCGGGCTCTCTGGGCTTGGGCTGCTCACCATGCATTCGTGGGGGTCGAGTGACCCTCTGTTTGAGCATCAGATCATTTGGCTTTTTTTGGGTGTGCTCATATTCTTTGGAGCGTCACAGGTTGACTGGCGTTTTTTGCGTAGTAGTGGCGTTGCAGCGTCTCTTTTTGGAGTACTCATCGTACCGCTCGTTTTTTTACTGGTACTGGGTACCGCGGTGAAAGGCGCTCGTAGCTGGCTCTCATTTGGAGGTCTCGGTATCGAGCCTGCTGAGTTTATAAAGTTGGCACTCATTATTCTTCTTGCGAAGTATTTTTCTCGGCGGCATATCGAGATTAAAAATTTTAAACATATCATTGTGTCTGGTATGTATGCAGGTCTTGTGTTCGTGCTTGTCGCTGTACAGCCAGACTTTGGTGGTGCCATCATCGTCGGCCTTATTTGGCTGAGCATGGTGCTCTTTTCAGGTATTTCGCAAAAACACCTATTGGCTGTCGTTATGGTGGGTGTTGTCGGTTTTACAGGATTATGGCTCTTTGGGTTCCATGAGTATCAACGGCAGCGTATACTCACGTTCGTGCATCCAACGCACGATATTTATGGTACGGGGTACAACGTCTATCAGTCGACTATAGCAGTTGGGTCTGGGCAGTTGTGGGGAAAGGGGATAGGGTACGGCTCACAGTCAAAGCTGCGTTTTCTGCCTGAGTATCAAACAGACTTTATCTTTGCTGCCTATGCCGAAGAGTGGGGGTTTGTGGGTATTGTGCTCGCGTTCGCACTCTATGGGGTTATTTTTTGGCGTCTGCTTGTGTTGGCACCACGTGGCGCATCCAATTTTGAGACGCTCTTTACGATTGGAGTGTTAAGTTATCTGGCGGCTCACTTTGTTTTACATGTGGGTATCAATATGGGTGTTTTGCCGGTGACAGGCACTACTGTGCCGTTCATGAGCTATGGCGGTTCACACCTCTTATCTGAATTTTTAGTGCTCGGCATGGTCTCTGGTATGGCAGCCTATGCTCGTGCAGCCCACCGCGACGCGCTCAACCGCGAATTTTCTGGCGGCTACGACCGTTGATAACCACCGCGCATAGCCTGTCTGGAGCCTGTATACTTAGGGGTATGTATACTAATAGACGGCGTCCCGGCGTACTGCGGGGCGCGCGGGGCTTTACGCTCATTGAATTGCTCGTTGTTATTGCAATTATTGGTATCTTGGCGAGTATCGTTTTGGTTTTTATGGATGGGGCGCGTACCAAGAGTCGCGACGCTAAGCGTATTTCTGATCTCCAAGAACTTTCAAAACTCCTGTCACTTAATATGGACAAGGGGATCGTTTTTGCGGGCGGTGGCGTACAGGTTGCTGCGTATATCCGTCTCAACGCGGTGAACTCTCCAGCAAACTGGTTTACAAGCTATAGCGATCCCTCGTTTGCATCTACTGCCGGCAATGGTTGCAAGGGTACGGCGTCCGGGTCTCCATCTACAGCGCCATGTCAGTACTCTATTACAGGAGTAAATGGCACTTATACCCCGTTACCCAGCACGCTTAACTATGAGATCTGTGCATACCTAGAGAATGGATCTGCAAATTTTTCTGGTGGCTCTGCATCACAGCATTTGGTGCGCATCGATTCGAACAATCCAAGCATTGTTGCGGGGTGCAACTAGTGGTCACACGCTGCCCCAACCTATGCTTTAATTACAGGTATGAAGACATTTGCATCTATGCGTGTGTGGATACTTATCATTGTGCTTGTTGCGGTAGGAGGATGGCTGTTTGCTGGGCGTGGTTCAGCGCCCCCGCCAGAAGCTCCAGTGCTTGTTGGCACGACAACGCAGTCCGCTGTCGTGCCGGAGTCTGCGTCGAAACCTGCAGTAAAGCAAACGACGGGCACAACCAAGACAGCCACAGCACAGAAGCAATACTATAACGAGAAATTTGGTTTCGGCTTCTCGTATCCCGCAAACCTCACCATTAGCCAAGAGGTTGCTCAGACGTATGCGACCGGCGGGGCACCAGCGCTCGAGCTCGGCGTGTACCTTATCAACAGCACATCGCACGTACTCTACGGATACATCGCCGTCAATCAATTAGTAAAAGACACCGCCGGTCCCGCCAAACAAAACATCACTACAGCAAAGACAACCGTTGCAGGAGTCTCGTCCAATCAGCGTCTGATTGTAAATGCGCAGTCTGGCTTCACGAAAATAGACGAGCTTTTTGTAGCGAAGGGTAATACCTATGAACTGCAGTTTGAGTATACAAACGCTCAGGCGCAAGCAGTTGCAAACACTATTATTAAATCGTTTTACGTTCGCTAGGTTAATAGAGACGTGCTGTTTGGTCGACCATCTCATTGAGCGAGAAGGTACTGGCGACCTTTTGGTTTAAGTTTTGAGCCAGTGATGTGCCCCGTGTGGGGTCGTCTATGAGTGAAGCAAGTGTTTCTGCTAGGGCGGCGGGGTTTTTTGGTTCGACCAAAAGACCGCTCACGCCGTCTTCGACAATGTCTTGTACGCCAGGGATATTAGTGGCAACAACGGGGACGCCCGCTTGGCCAGCTTCTAGGAGCACGGTGGGAAGGCCTTCTTTGACTGATGAAAGTACAAAACAATCAAACCCTTTATTAAAACGATAGGCGTCGGATACAAACCCGAGAAAATGAACAGACGACCCGACGCCCGCGCGCGTAGCGTGGGCTTTGAGCCGCGCCTCCTCTTCACCACCGCCAAGGATAAAGAGATGAAACACTTTGCCGCGCTCTTTCAATATCGCCGCCGCGTCGAGTAGGTACGAAAGTCCTTTGTTGCGGGTGAGCTCTGCTATCGTGCCAATATAGAAATCAGTATCGGAGGGGTGGGCAGGTTCTGCACGTAGGCGTAATTCTTGGCGCGCTTGCTCGCGGATTTCAAATTGAAGCGGAGGGAGGCCATTGGGGATATATACATATTTTTTTGAGTACCAGCTACCGACTCGCGCACTATTGTTTTGCGAAATGAGGATAACTCGATGACAAAGAACAAACGTCAGCTGTGAGAAGACATATATGAGGAGGGTTGCAAGAGGATTGCGGTCCTCATCCCACGCAAGCCCATGAGAGGTGAACACAATAGTCGGCACTCTCGCGAGGCGTGCTGCAAGCGCGCCCACCCCACCTGCTTTAGAAGAATTCAGGTGTACTACGTGAGGACGCTCCGCTTTAAAAAGGGAACGCAGCACCAAGAGCGTCCGTAGGTCGTTGAGAAGCGACACATCACGCACAAAGGTGGGCACTTCGATCGTACGGATACCAGCGGCCTCTAGTTTGGTACGCAGTTCGCCGGGGCCTGTATGGGCAGCGCCAAGACCGCCAAGCGCCACTACTACCTCAAATTCTTGTTTGGGGAGTGTGGTGGCAAGGTTGTATACATACCGCTGGGCGCCGCCCCAATTAGACTTTGTAATAACAAGCAGAATTTTCTTCATCGTGAAAGTAACTTGAAAATCAGTAATTCAGTTGTAGTATATACCACATCATATGACACCGTTTGCCCCCCGCAGTGCGATCCTTTTTTTCGGGGATATCTGCTTCTTCGTCTTCTCGCTCTGGCTCTCGCTTTTTGTGCGTACGCTCGAGTTACCCAGTCAAACTACGTTTATTGCCCACTTGGCGCCGTTCTCACTTTTATTCGTGGTGTGGGTGGTGGTGTTTTTTATCGCAGGACTATATGAGAGCCGTTCAATTATTTTTGCACGCCGGGCACTTTCGGGCACGCTCTTGTATGCGCAGGGGATCAATCTTACCATCGCTGCTATTTTCTTTTTCTTCGTGCCGATTTTTGGCATTGCGCCAAAAACACTCCTCCTGATTTATCTCATCCTATCTTTTGGGTTGGTGTTGCTCTGGCGCGCGTTTTTGTTCCCTTGGCTGGGGCTCCAAAAGCCCGAACAGGCGATAGCGGTGGGGACTGGTGCAGAGGTAGAGGAGCTGGTCGAGGCGCTACGTGGCGCTCACCGAGCACCAGCACAGGTTGTAATTGTTATAGATCCAGCCGCACCAGCGCTCCCGCAGGTCATCGCAGAGGCCATGCATATCCATCATCCGCGGTTTGTTATTGCGGATCTTGGGGATCATCGAGTCACAAGCGCTTTCCCCCAGCTATATAACTATCTCTTCTCGGGGGTACGTTTCATCGATTCCTCTGAGTTATATGAAGATGTGTTTGGTCGCGTGCCGCTTTCGCGCATCGACGAGTCATAGATAGCTCGTAATATTTCGCGCAACACACACGCGCTCTATGATGTGTTTAAGCGAGTGGTCGACATTGTCTGTGCGCTCGGTATCGGCAGTATCTCCATCTTCTTTTTCCCGTTTATCATGGCTGCTATTTATATGGAAGATGGCGGCGCGCCGTTCGTCTCATTGCCTCGCGTGGGCGAAGGGGGCCGCGTATTTCGTATGTATAAATTTCGCAGCATGAATGGCAATGACCAGGGGAGTTACGGCCCGGGCGGCAGCACGAAATTGAAAATTACCAAGGTGGGGCGCTACTTGCGCGCGTGGCGACTCGACGAACTCCCACAGCTGTGGAATATCTTGGTCGGGAATCTTTCTTTTGTTGGGCCGCGCCCGGAAACGCCGGCGCTTGTCGAGACCTATGAGCGAGAAATTCCATTCTATGGCGTACGCCACCTTATCAAACCGGGGCTCTCCGGCCAGGCACAGCTGTACTATCATGGTGACCCGCATGGTACGACCGACGTGTATGCGACAAAAATGAAGCTCTCCTATGATGTGTTTTATCTCAAGCATCGTTCGGCGACTCTCGACCTCTCTATCTTTGTAAAAACCATCCGCCGCATCCTTATTCGTAGTAACGCATAATGTAGTCCTGTATGTTGGTTGATGGAAGAACTATGGCTCGAGAGATCGTTGATGCGCTCAGGCAGGAGCGGGCGCGTATGATGCGTGTGCCACAGCTTGGTATTATTGTTGGCTCGAATGACCCCGTAACAAGCGCCTATGTACAGCTCAAGTTGCGTCTTGCGGCCGAGCTCGATATAGAAGTGCACAAAGAGGTGCTCGACCCGAGCGTGTCCACCGAGCGCGCGGTCGCGCTGGTCCAGGAAATGATCCGGCACAGTGATGGGGTGGTGGTGCAACTCCCGCTCCCCGCACAGATAGACAGTGTGCAAGTGCTTTCTGCGCTCTCGCCGCAGTATGACGTAGACGCCCTCAACCCGCTCACGAAAGATAGCGAGCGAAAGGTGATCGCGCCTGTAGCAGAGGCTATTCGAGAAATTTTTACACACTACTCAGTAGACACTCGTGGCAAAAAAGCAGTCGTGGTCGGACAGGGCCAGCTTGTGGGGAAGCCCGCAGCCGCGCTTTTGAGGCGGTTTGGGGCAAACGTCACGATAGTGACGCTCGACACGGGTTCTCTTGCGGAGCTTAAAGATGCAGATATTGTCGTTTTGGGCGCCGGCAGTCCTGGACTCGTAAAGCCTGAGATGCTCAAAAATGGTGTGGTGCTTATCGACGCGGGCACGAGCGAGCAGAGTGGCAAAGTGGTGGGCGACGCTGACCCTCGTTGCGCTCAGGTAGCAACTGTTTTTACGCCGGTTCCGGGCGGCATCGGGCCTCTCAGCATCGCGATGCTCTTTCGCAACCTCTTTACGCTCATTGAGCACAAATAGGACATTTAATTTGATTTATTGTCAATACTTTCGGTCCTCCATTTTTCTTGGTATGCTCGCAGGTGATGTTTGCATTGCGCTACAGCGCTGTGTTGATTCTTGTTACCGCCGCATTGGTGGGCGCGTTTATCTATTTCGCTCATGGGCGCTTTGCCTTTAAGCTCGGGCTCGATCTCTCGGGTGGTACTCACCTCGTCTACAATGCAGACACCACTAAACTCCCTGCAGGAGGGGAGTCTGACGCCATGAGTGCCCTCCAACAGGTGATCGAGCGCCGCGTCAATGCCTTTGGTGTTGGTGAGCCGGTGGTACAAACTCAGAAGGGTGGTGCATTGGGTAATGGCGCCTACCGCCTCATCGTTGAGCTCCCTGGTGTCACTGATGTGAACAAGGCGGTTGCTATGATTGGCCAAACACCGACTTTGGAGTTTAAGCTCGTGAAGTCTGGTATGGAGGCTTCGACTACGCTCGCGACCGGCGAGGCTAACCTGCTTGCGTTTGAGGACACGGGTCTTACCGGCAAATATCTTACCTCGGCCCAAATACAATTTGGTAACGGGAGTGCCGCCCTCGCCACAACACCAACAGTGCTCGTGAATTTCAACAGCGATGGTTCGAAGCTTTTCTCTGATATCACCAAGTCAAACGTGGGTCGCGAACTCGGTATTTTCCTTGACGGTAAACTCCTCTCCGCACCCGTTATTCAAGAAGAAATTGATAACGGCAGCGCAGTTATTTCAGGCAACTTCTCGGCTCAGGGTGCCAAAGATTTAGCCACCAACCTTAACCTTGGCGCGCTCCCCGTACCTATCACCCTTGCGTCAACTGAAAGTATCGGCGCTACCCTTGGTGACGAAGCTGCGCGCGCGGGTGTACTCGCGGGTATTGTGGGCTTTATCGCACTCGCGGTGTTCATGATCTTCTGGTATCGCTTGCCAGGCCTCGTAGCCGTAGTCTCGCTAGCAATTTATGTCGTGCTCATGCTCGCGCTGTTCAAGCTTATCCCGGTGGTGCTCACGGCAGCAGGTATCGCAGGCTTTATTCTTTCGGTTGGTCTTGCTGTTGATGCAAATATCCTTATTGCCGAGCGCATGAAGGAAGAGCTTAACGAAGGCAAGCAGGCCACAGCTGCTATCCGCGAAGGTTTTACTCGCGCATGGAGCGCAATCCGTGACTCAAACATCGCACACATTATCGCAGCGATCATACTTTTTTGGTTTGGCACATCGCTTATCAAGGGGTTTGCACTTGTTTTTGGTCTCGGTGTAGTAGTGTCGCTCCTCTCTGCCATCACTATTTCGCGTACGTTCCTTTTGGCACTGGGTATGGATGCGAGCTCGTCGGTTGGCCGTTTCTTGCTGCGTTCAGGTGTTAAAAAATAATTTATGAACATACAAAAAAATCTCCCATACTTTTTGTTGGTGCCAGCGATTCTCTCAGCTTTTGCTATTTTCGCGATATTCACTTGGGGGTTGAAGCCCGGCATTGACCTTGCAGGAGGCTCACTCTTGCAGGTGACCTACACCGACGCCCGCCCGCCCGTAGAACAGATTCAGCAACTTGCCGAAAAGCTCAACCTCGGCGAGGTCCGCATTCAACCAAGTGGTACCCAGAGCTATATTTTGCGCCAGCGTGATCTTTCTCAGACAGAGAAAAACCAACTCGAAACAGTGCTTGGTGCACTTGGGCCTATGAAAGAAGATCAATTCACCACCGTTGGTCCCACGCTCGGTGCGGAGCTTTTGCGCAAGGCATGGATAGCGCTTGCGCTGGTCACTATGTGTATCATTCTTTTCATCGCATTCGCATTTCGCCAAGTTTCCAAACCGGTGGCGTCGTGGAAGTATGGTGTGGTCGCTATTGTGACTCTTTTGCACGATGTGCTTATCCCGGCAGGTCTGTTTGCCTTCCTGGGCTTTTTTGATGGGGCAGAGGTGGACTCGCTCTTCATCGTGGCACTTCTCACTATTCTTGGTATTTCAATTAACGACACCATCGTCGTCTTCGACCGTATCCGCGAAAATCTTCGCCTTAATGAAGAGCGTCACAAACACGAAGCTTTTGACTCAGTCGTAGGTCGCTCAATCATGCAGACGCTCGCGCGCTCCATCAACACCTCACTCACGGTTATCATTGTGCTTTTTTCACTCTTCTTCTTTGGCCCAATTGCAACTAAAGATTTCGCCCTCACTCTCATCGTAGGTATGGTGGCAGGAACCTACTCGTCTATCTTTCTTGCCGCACCGCTTTTGGTCGCTTGGGATTCTGCGAGTCGGCGCCGGGCTGAGTCCAAGCGCTAGCTCACCACTATGATCATCGGTATAACGGGAACCAATGGCGCAGGAAAGGGGACCGTTGTCGACTACCTTCGAGACACCAAGGGGTGTACCCATTTTTCAGCGCGCGCGTTTTTAATTGAAGAGATACAAAAACAGGGTTTGCCCGTTGACCGTACACACATGCGCCAGGTGGCAAACGAGATGCGCAAAGTGCACGGGCCCGCCTACGTCGTTGAGCACCTGCTCACTCAGGCAGAGGCAACGTCTGGGGTAAGTGTTATAGAATCTATCCGCACCATTGGTGAGGCAGAACTTTTGCTATCGCGCGGGGCACAGCTGTGGGCGGTGGATGCAAAGCGCGAGACGCGTTATGAGCGCATCTTGGCCCGCATGAGCGAAACCGACCACGTCACCTTTGAGCAGTTTTGCGAATATGAGGACTGTGAGATGCAAGGTACCGAGCCTTGGGATATGAATGTGTTTGGTGTCATGGCTCGTGCGCACCACACTTTCACTAACGACACTACGCGCGAGGCACTCTTCGCGCAGGTTGAAAAGGAGTGGTCGCTGCTGCGCGATTAATCGCAGCCGGCTTTTGGATTTATATTATTTTGGGTGACACTTATGAGCCCGCCCGCGCCTGTGCCTTTGAGAGGTCCGTAGGGTGTCTCGAGCATGGCACAGATTTCAAAATTGCGGGTTGTATCAC
>CAYSPK010000014.1:0-9734 GCA_964432905.1 uncultured Candidatus Saccharibacteria bacterium
AGCATATGGAAGATCGCAACGATTCCCATACGCTCCTGTGTGTACAGAAACTTAGACAAAGCATATGTGGTCATCGTCTGTCCTCCTTAAAAACATATGACAATCCCCTCAGCCTGCGTTCGAGCATGCTGAGGGGATAATGCGGCAGCCGATCGCCGCGATCAGGTTGGGATCGTCTTCGCCGCAGCCCACTGCTCGGCCGTCAGCACGACCGTGCCGCCGTCGTCATCCGTGATCGTAACCCTGCCATTTGTCTGGTCGGTCGTGACCGTCGGGCAACAGCCCTGGCCACCACACAACGTGTACACGGGGTTCCCCTGGGGGTCAGTGCGAGTCGGATCCACGTCTTTCTCCTTCAAAGTGCGTCATGAGGCTACGGGATGCAGCCTCAACAGCAGAGTAACACGACAATAGTGGTCGTCAAGATATTAATTGCTCCCAAGTTGAAATACTCTTTTCGTCTCGAGTTCCTTCTTTCCCATTCACCACAACAGAGTCCGTTGTCCAAACAGCATACTCGTTAGGGAAAACATGCTCAGCCATAGTTTTATATGCCGCAAATTTGTCTTCGATAGACCTAGCTGCTTGATATTGCTCATATGCTGCTAAAAACGCTTGTCCGTCTTCTTTCATATATGCGAATGCTTCTTTCTCCCCTCTCCAAGGAATATCTCGTAGTGCCAAATATCCGTTTACCAAAAAAGCCGTGCAATATAGCAATCGCAAACCCAACGCTTCTTTGTATGTTGGCGTATTTGCATTAAAGTAACGTGTGTTGGTTACCAAATTATAATTAATTTGCTGCCACCAATCTCGTTTCTCCTGATCGGTTAGGTGCAGTCTTTTTGATAGCTCTTTGTCTTGAGCAAGAGCAGTAGTAAGCCCATCTTTATCAAAAGCCACTGTAGCCTTACTTAGCCAGGTGATAAGAATACCATCCATGGAATTCGCTGGAGTAACCGATGTCTCTTGGATACGTTTTAGATCTTCATGGTCAAAGAAAAAAACATCAGCAAACATACCATCTATCCAAGTGTATACAGAACGGAGGTTATCTGTATTTTTTTGAAAAATAACAACGAGATCTATGTCGCTGTTATTTGATTGGCTATTAGTACCGTGGGAACCAGTAAAAAAGGCGGCTTCCACTCCCGCATTCTTTTGCAAAGCCTCTACTACAGCATCTTTCGTAAGCATAGCGGGAGTATACCATTAGTTTTATTTGAAAGTTAGCGACTGTTTACTTGTTTCCGACGCGGCAAGATTTGCGAAAATTGAGTACAAATCAGCAAAAGAGTGTAAATACTCGTTAGCAGTCTCGCGGGAAAGTTCGACATCGTTTTCATCCTTAAAACACAGGATACACTCGTCGATAAGGTCATCACTGAATTCAATCATGCGCGTCTTCCATTCTTGAGCTGCTCTTCTCTAATTTTTGCTGCCTCTGCTATGGCGCTCGCTATACCTCCCAGATCCTCGTGTATGCATTCATTTGGCACATGGATAGTCTCAAACCCTAACCTGTCAGAAAAATGAGCTCGGCTAAGGTCACTCAAAATTTGGTATGGATCAGTGAGATGCTGCGGCCCATCCACCTCGATATTCATCAATGCTGCAGGAATGCCTATGTCTATGTGTTTGTGACCATCATCAACTTCCATCAACACGGTTAGCCCGAGTTTTGTTAGTGACTCAGCTAATGCTTTGGCCTCGGGCGTGGGTTCTTTGGACATGCTGAGATTATATAGTATTAATATCTTATTGCTTTTACTACACATTGGGGCAACCGACCAATTGAGATAACTTACACGAATTCAGAAAAGCCTTATTCCTCAAAGTTAAATGAGTAAATTTTTTTGCTCCCCTCTCTGGACGTGTTCAGAACTTTGGATTGGAAACTAATTAGCAGGGAATGGGATAGTATTGGAACGGACACAAAGAGTGGATTCCTGAAACTTATTTTAAAAAATGAATAGTGTTCTCTATTAGGAAGTCAAATTCTTGCTCTGTTTTGGGCGAATGTCCCATACCTGGCAGTTCTTTCAGTTGTCCCCCCGACAGATGCTCGATCATCGATTGTAAAGATGTGAGTGGGACCATATTATCTTCTGTGCCACGCAAGATTAAAGTTGGAATCTGAATCTGGCTCAATGTTTCCACATCTGTAGTCATGTCGGCAAACGTTAGGTCCTTTAATTCGGTATTTTTGATCGCATCAAACGAACGAGCGTCCGCAAGCTCTACAGCGGGAGCCCACAGAACCATCTTTGTGATTCGAGGCCAAGTACGTAAAAGTATTACCCCAGCACCAAAGCTCTTCGCTACGATATGTATTTCATCGGCATTGAGTGACGTAATTGTGTTTTCTATGCGCTCTACAATTTCGTTCAAAGTTTTTGATTGCAAGTCTGCAGCGCTGCTCCAAGTCTTAAGAAAAGTAAAAGTGAAGCCAGCTTCTCCAGCCTTTGCTCCAAGACGCTGTATTCGATTCATATCCTCGAGCCCGCTTGTACCAGGGATGTAGAGGACGTGTCTTTGCAAACCTTGATCGTGGTACTCCATATGAGGCATTTATATAAGAAAAAGACCCTTTTGAGAAGGGTCTAGTTTGGTACATATGCATACAGGAAGTTCACTTTTTTACTGCGGAGATGCACCACACTCCGGCAAAGGTCTGCATGATCCCCACGAAGTTGCTCCCCATCAGGGAAAGCTTACCCTCGAGAGGATCGATGATGTGCATACGGTGGTCTGACGAGCCATACAGAACCACTGCGTGCCTCACGCCGCTAGAACGATACATCGTACCACAGATCAAGAGTTTTCCTTCTGAGAGTTGCCCCTTGAGAAACGCTTCATCGATGAGCGGCGGCTCGAGCAGCTTCACACCATGAGACACGGCCTGGTCATACCGATAGGTTGTCACTTTCAAACCTATCGTGTCGCCCTTCAGCAGATCCCAGAACTTATGTTTGTCCTGGTGATACGCCTTGACTTCAAGGCCTTCACGAGCGAGGTATCCCGCAAGACTAATCACAGGCACGATGCCGAAATATTTTGAGTAGAGTTCCTTGCAGATGTGCTCCTCCAGTTCTTTAGTAAGAGGCACCCCTTGGAGCGCCGAGCGCACCATCATCACGCAAGCCACGCCACAGGTAATGCCGGTCGTCTGCAAGTACACCGGAGGTGTAACCTGCACTTGCTCCGCCTTGTTGCCATTGTCCATCATATGCCTCTTCCAGCTGTTTCAAGCCATTATCTAGTTCCTCTTGACTGTAAAAGACGATGCTTGGACGCCGTTCTAGAATCCGAGCCAAGACGAGGAAATGCGCGACCTCTTTCCGAAAAAAGAAATCAGGCATCCCGAACATGTTGCACGAGAACAGGTATTCAACCCTGTTGTCATACTGAACGAGCCGCTGAATCGCTCTCAAGTCTGGTCTGCCCATGATGAGATAGCAACCCACTGTCGCGAGGCTCTTTACCTTACGTTCAGTTTCCTCGCACGAGACAAGAATGTTCCGAGCGGCTTCTTCGTTGAGATGGTGCTTACCCAGGATCTGCGGAAGACGGCGCTGCAACAGGATGGATTCGCCGGCGTGAAACGTGTCCGCAAGGAACCTTTCCTTCTCTTTTGCGCAGACGCCGGACACCGTGTCCAAGAAGTATTCAGTGTGGCACTTGAGACGGTAGGTCCAGAAGTCCGGGACCCAGCTGCTCAGTAACAGTGTCTTTTGCTCTTCCGTGAGGGAATACCTCTCCTGGGCCTTCCTGATACTTGCATCAAGGGCCAGCTTTACACCAACCGAGTAGATTCTCTTCTCATCCTCGGTTTGATACGCCCTCGGCAGGAATGCCCGCGCCTGGCGGACCGTGGACAGCTGGGCGAAGGATTGCTTCCCTATGTAGAGATTCACGAGAAAGTTGTCGAGCTCGAGCGCGAGATCGTTGTGCCTCTTCCAGGCTTGAGCCAAATGCTCGAAATACGCCTCACTGCTCTCGTGCTCCGCTGCATAGGTCGCCGCCGCCTGAATCGTCTGCGGCAGCGCTCCCATGGTCTTGATGTAGGGAGTGACCTCGATACTGACGACAGTGTCTACCTGCTCTAACACCTGGGTCGGCAGCAAAGAGAAAAAACTGAAACGGGGCATGGGTGCATCCTATCGTGGTCTAGGGAAAATAAAATGGGGATGCTGAGCTTTTGGTCTCAGCACCTCCACAGGTTTTGGATGCCGATGCCGTCGCTCACAGCTTTTCGGCATCAAGCTCTGGCGATTGAGGACCCGCACATGCTTGCAGACGATCCACACATGCTTGCGCCCGAGTGTTTTCCAAAGAAGACCTTGTAGGCCTCCTCCGTTTCAACAAAGGCGCGGTCTCGCTCGTCAGCGTCGCCGTTAGCGCCGAAGCCAGGGTTGTGATCGAGAAAGTACCCGAACACATAATGGCAATCTTCCCGATACTTGTGCGTATCCAGGATGTGGGCGTGCCAGAATGCGTCCACCAGGGTGTTGGGGACTGGTCGCTCGACCGCGCTGACAAGATTGAGGTGCAGGAACTGTCGGTACAGCCCTTCAGCTTCTAGGGCAGTTTCCTCGCTCCACCCCAAGCCAGTCGGCTCAGCTTGTCCCAGCATCCGCCGGATCGAAGCAAGATCTAGCTTCTCCAATCGTTGCAGTCGTTCCTCCACGCTAGTGGGGTTCTGTGTTTGCAAAGCCTGATTCATCTGTTTCTCCGTGACTGTTGACTATACCATTTACAGACAATGGCCACTCAAGTGTTATTCCAATGAGCAGCCAAAATTAGCCTATCATATTTTTAGCCAGTAAGAAATTATAAAACGAAAAGTTCTGATGTCCAATTTGGGCACCTAAAATACTGTTGGAAAATAAGGCTAGAAAAAGTGCTCCGGCGGTAGGACTCGAACCTACAACCAACTCCTTAACAGGGAGCTGCTCTACCATTGAGCTACACCGGAATATTGCTCTGCAACATGCAGAACACGGATAGTATACCCAAAAATCCTCAGGGAGAAAAGGAGGGTGGGGTTACTGCACCACGAGGTCGCTGAGGGTCGACTTTACTTTGCCGCGGCTATTGCCACCTTTGCGCACGTCAAAGACGAACTCGCCGCCCTTCATGTCGACGACGACCGAGCCGCCCGAGAGTACGCCGCGGCTCACCATGAGCGAGGCAACCTTCGTGAGAATCTTGTCTTGGATGAGTCGGCGCAGCGGGCGCGCGCCATAGTGCGGGTTGTAGCCCTCTTTGGCGAGATACTCCATGACCGCTGGTGTGAGCGTGAGCGTGATGTCTTTGTTTGCGAGACGGGCTATCACCTCTTTCACCTGGATACCGACAATTTCTTTAATGGCGTCAGTTGAGAGAATGTTGAAGATGATGATTTCGTCGACACGGTTGAGGAACTCGGGGCGGAAGTGATCTTTGAGTGCCTGCATGACGCGCTCTTTGGCGACCTCGTAGTCTTTACCGTCGCCGCGGCCACCTACCGCAAAGCCCAGCTGCTCCATGCGGTCGATATACTGCGCGCCGATGTTGGAGGTCATGATGATTATCGTGTTGCGGAAGTTTACCTTGCGACCCTTCGCGTCGGTGAGATAGCCGTTGTCGAGCACTTGCAGGAGGATGTTGAAGACTTCAGGATGTGCTTTTTCGATTTCGTCGAAGAGCAGCACCGAGTACGGGCGATGGCGCACCAACTCGGTGAGCGCGCCGCCCTCTTCGTGACCAACATAGCCCGGCGGCGCGCCAATGATTTTTGAGACACTGTGCTTCTCCATATACTCAGACATGTCGACGCGGATGAGCGCCTTGTCGTCGTCAAACATAAACTCGGCGAGCGCCTTGGTGAGCTCGGTCTTCCCTACGCCGGTGGGCCCGAGGAACATGAACGAGGCGATAGGGCGGTTCGGGTCGGCGATGCCCGCGCGCGAGCGCTTTACCGCATCGGCAACCTTTTGCACCGCATCATTTTGGCCGACCACACGCGACTGCAAGACCTCTTCGATGCGCATGAGTTTTTGCGCCTCTTCTTCGAGCATACGTGAGACCGGGATACCCGTCCACTTGGAGACGACGCTCGCGATGTCGCTTTCGGTGATTTCTTCTTTCAAAATTTTGCGCGTTTGCTGCAGTTTTTTGAGACGTTTGGTCTTTTGGTCGAGTTCGCGCTCGAGACTGGGAATCTCCCCATAGCGAATCTCTGCGGCGCGCGACAGGTCGACACTCGCCTCGGCACTCTCTGCCTCCATGCGCAGGCTCTCGAGCTCCTTCTTAATATTTTTTATGTCGTGCAAGACCTGCTTCTCGTTCTTCCAGCGCAGCTCAAGCTCCCCGGTCTTTTCTTTCAAATCAGCGATTTCTTTTTCAATTACTTTGGTACGCGCCTTGGCGGTGCGGTCGGTCTCGAGCGCCGCTTCTTTCTTGAGCGCTTCACGCTCGACTTCAAGACGCATAATCTTGCGGTGAGCATCTTCCAACACTGGCGGCTTGTTTTCAAGCGAGATACGCAAGCTCGATGACGCTTCGTCGATGAGGTCTATCGCCTTGTCGGGCAAAAAGCGGTCGGGGATGTAGCGCGCCGAGAGTTGCACCGCGGCTACAAGTGCATCGTCAGTAATATGCACGCCGTGGAAGAGTTCGTACTTTTCTTTGAGCCCACGCAAAATGGAAACAGCGTCGTCTACCGACGGCTCGAGTACATACACCGGCTGGAAGCGACGTTGAAACGCCGGGTCGCGCTCGATGTGTTTTTGATATTCGCGCAGGGTCGTGGCACCAATAACATGCAGGTCGCCGCGCGCCAAAGCGGGCTTCAACATATTGCTCGCGTCCATAGCACCCTCGGCGGCGCCCGCGCCGATTATGGTGTGAATTTCGTCGACGAAGAGGAGCACTTTGCCCTCGGAACGCTCTATCTCTTTCATAATAGCTTTGAGACGCTCTTCAAACTCGCCGCGATACTTGGTCCCCGCGATGAGTGCGCCCAGGTCGAGCGAGACGAGCTCTTTGTCGCGCAGCGATTCGGGCACATCGCCCATAGCGATGCGCGCCGCCAAGCCCTCCGCGATAGCAGTCTTGCCCACGCCCGCCTCGCCGATGAGGATGGGATTATTCTTGGTGCGGCGCGAAAGAATTTGGATTACGCGCTGGATCTCCTCATCGCGCCCAATGACTGGGTCGAGCTTATTTTCAGCCGCCATCTTAGTGAGCGAGCGGGTGTACTTGGTGAGAGCTCGAAATTTCTTTTGCTCGGTCGCGGCTGTTGTTTTTGATGAACGCAACTCAGAGAGTGCGCGGATGATAGACTCGCGCGTGATACGAAAACGCGAGAGCGTTTCGCGCGCGATACCCGGCACATCGAGAATAGCTATAAAAAGATGTTCGGTAGAAACAAATTCGTCATGGAGCTCCGTTGCCACCTTTGCAGAGCGCTCGAGCGCCTGCACCAGCTCGGGGGTGAGGTAGAGCTGGTAGGACGGCGAGAGCACCGAGCCGTTTTGCGCCGTCTCGAGTGTTTCGAGGATAGTGTCGGTGAGAAGCACCAGGTCAACTTCGAGCCGGTCGAGGACTGATATGACCAAACTCTCCTCTTGGGTGAGGAGTGCCGCCAAGAGATGCATGGGGCTCACTTGGTTTTGGCCGCGCTCGACTGCTAGTTCATGTGCCTTGCGGACAGCCTCTTTTGCTTTGGTGGTGAAGTGGTTGAAGGGAGGCATGGTGGTTGGTTATTAGATATTACGGAGTGGCAGCTGGTTTGGTTTCTGCCGGACGTACTATTGAATAAAAGTCAAAACCAGACAAGAGCGAATCGCCCGTCGTGATGCCGATAATCTCGCCAAAGCGCGTTGTGATGAGTGAACCGGGGACTTTTGAGCTGGTACTCACCTCTATTTTAGACGATTGGGCGGACGGGAGCATAGAGATAACACCCTGGTCGACAACATCCGCACTCGTCCCTGAAATACGCAGCACGCTTTGGCCAAGCTGGAGTTTGTTTTGGTCTGCGAGAGGCACTGGTGCAAACCCGGTTGATGTCCCGACCGAAATGGCAAGCAGTGCAATAGGCGACGTGGTCGCCTCAGACTTCTTTAGTACCGCAGGCAGGCGTTGCCCGGTGTTAAGGATCACTTCAAAGTTCGTCTCGCCCGTATCAAGCAATGCACTCTTGTCGGTAATAGCTGTCCCGCTCGCGTCTATGATGACGCCGCGCGCAAAGACATCGGTGCTGCCTTTAGTGGTAATTTTTACAATACCTTTTTGCACATTTGCTATAGATGTCGCGACAAGATCATCATCTTTCACAACAACCGTCTTCACGGTGTTGGTCACGGGCCCACTGCTTGAGGGTGTCACCGTTTGGATGGTGTGTTCAACAATTTGATTGATGGTGCGAGTCACCGACGGAGGGGCTTGGTTCATAAGCGACACCGTCACAATGCCGGTGGCTATGGATGTGACAAAGCTCACCAAAAGCGTCAAAAGAACGATCTGGTGCTTCGTCAGTTGCTCAAGATCCATGCCGCTATTATGCCATATTTCTGTACCTCTGCGCAACAATGGCGAGTGTCTGTGCTATCTGCCGCACATCACGCTCAGTCGCGCTTGGCAGCAAGGTAAAACGAACCGAGCATTGCATGAGCGCTGGCGAGACACCGAGCGCTTGGAGTACATGTGAGGGTGCTTCAACATTAGTGTCACAGGCTGAGCGCGTCGAGGCGGCAACTCCTTCGCGCGAGAGCGCAATGACTGCCATTTGCCCGTCGAGGTGCGGGATCGCTATATTGAGATTGTTGGGCGCACGCTCGTCCCCCACTGCACCATTGAGCACTACATCAGGGAGCCGCGTAAGAATTTCTTTCAGAAGCAGATTGCGCATAGGTACAATACGTTTACATACCGCGTCTTCGTTTTGTTGCCCATCATGCAGAGCGACCGCAAAGGCGCCGGCAAGCGGTACATTCTCGGTCCCGCTGCGAAGGCCCCGCTCCTGGCCGCCACCCTTGTGCTGCGCTTCAAGCGGAGTATTGCGGCGCACATACAGCGCGCCCACACCCTTGGGCCCCAATATTTTTTGCCCATCGAGCGTGAGCAGGTCGACGCCGAGCGAGTCGACTCGAATCGTTTTCCACAGTGGTGCTTGCGACGCGTCGCAGTGGAACACTATTGAGGTGCCAAATGTTTTGCGTGCATGACGGATCACTTTCGCAATCTCGCGAATCGCCTGCACGGTGCCCACCTCACTATTTATAAATTGGATAGAGATAAACATAGTCTTGGGCGTAATAGCCTCTTGGAGCGCTTCAAGTGAGACACGCCCTGCCGCGTTCACCGCAAGCTCGGTGAGCTCGAGCCCTTCGTCGCACAGCGCGCGCAGCGGCTCGAGTACCGACGAGTGTTCAATCACAGTGGTAATAGCATGTACGCTGCCTTTCTTTAAGAGTGGGCGTAGCACACCCTCTATTGCTAGGACATTACCTTCCGTACCACCCGAAGTGAATATGATCTCATCCGCATGTGCGCCGATAGCACTCGCCACCATCTCGCGCGCTCGGTCGAGCTCGCGCTTTGCCGCGAGCGCCTCCTCATGGAGCGCGCCGGGGTTGCCGTATATATCGAGCAGGCGGACGAGCTCCCCTTTGGCACGCGGCGAGAGCGGAGTTGCCGCCGCAAGCGACCAGAGACAGCGCCATGACCAGAGCCAGAATCAGAGC
>CAYSPK010000015.1:0-367 GCA_964432905.1 uncultured Candidatus Saccharibacteria bacterium
GAGATGAGGTAGATGATCATCGTGAGCCTCCATTTTTTACATTGTGCCGGATTTCAAAATACAATACTTTTATTAAAATGGCAATAAAACAACCGGGCGGCTTCCTATGAAGCCGCCCGAGCGCGCTTGTCGATTTATCACATCAAATATGGCATACTACAGACACATGGACAGAAAGCCTTGTGTCGTGCTCATAGAGGATGACGATGTCCTCGCTGATCTTCTTGTGAAGCGTTTAACTTTGCAGAGCATAGACTCGGTGCATTATGCGAACGGCTCTGATGCGGTGTCTGGGATCCCCCTACTTCCCCACGTCGATCTCATTCTCTTAGACATATCCCTGCCAGACATGGACGGGTTTGAAGTC
>CAYSPK010000015.1:377-2013 GCA_964432905.1 uncultured Candidatus Saccharibacteria bacterium
TTAAAGAAGCTCACGCCATTTCAGACCACCGCGCAAATACCGGTCATCATCGTGTCAAATTTTAGCCAAGAAGCTGATATAGCCTGGGGTAAAAAGCTTGGAGTAAAACAATTCATAAACAAGGTCTCTGTGAGCCCTATCGAAATAGTCGATATTGTTTCTAAATACACCAGGTAAGCACTCTTTACGACCTAAGTGCCGCAGTGCGCGGCAAAGATACAGTAAACGTTGTCCCCTCGTGCGCTGCACTAACGAAGGATACCTCCCCGCGGTGTTGGTCGATAATTTTTTTGACGATATATAACCCAAGTCCTGAGCCTTTTGCGTTGGTACGAACAGCGTCAGCACCACGGCGAAATTTCACAAACACAAACTGCTGCTGCTCGCGCGGGATGCCGATACCGTTGTCTGAAACCACCACCACGAACGACCCTTCTGCTCCAGCCTGCGTGCGCACCGTAACCGTCCCGCCCGCCGGTGTATACAGGAAGGCATTTTCTACCAAATTCTTCACCACCATACCAAGCGAGTCTGGGTCTATTGAGGTAATTGTGCCGTTAAACTCTGTGGCAACCGACATAGTCATGGGTTTGCTTGCAAACTCTTTCTTGACCGATTGTACAGAGGCCTGCACCACCTCGTTAGGATCATAGGCAACCACTGCCAACCGAAACGCTCCCTGCTCAACACTCACCAATCGCACAATATGGTTGATAAGCCGTATCAGCTGCTCGATACTTGCAGAAAGTGTGGCGATGGACTGCTGCTGCGCCGCACTGAGCTTTATGGCCGTGTCATTTGCCATCGAGTTAATACCCCACTTTAGCTCAGTTGCTGGTGTGCGAAGCTGGTGCGACACAATGTGGATGAAGTCGTCTTTCGACTCGAGCATTTTTTGTTGCAGGAGGTTTTGGTCGACGAGCTCTAAATTTTTTTCTATAAGAATTTTGGAGGTGCGGTCGAGGTCGGCCTTACGTGCTTTGAGCGCACTTTCAAGCGCACGGTTGGCACGCCACAGCACGCCCACCACCGTGCCTGCTACTAGAAGACTCGTGACTACCCCAGCAACTGTAAGAATGGTAACCATGACGGACACAATTTATGAGCCAAAGACAGCAATCGAGATTGATTGCTCATAGAACCCCGGGTCGCAAGTATTGATGTTTGCCGCGGGTTTTCGTAGCGAAGCAATTTGTCCATACGAGTAGAAGCCAAAGACGACTGACTGGGGGCCACCGATAGACCGTAGGATGGCTATTTCTTCTTGCCCACGCTCGCCAAAAAGAATTTTCCGCGCGACACAGTCCGAAACAAACACCACACGTGGATTAGCGTCTGGGACCAAATCGACAAGACCCTGAACGGTGTCCTTCGCTGCCTGCATAGCGCTCGTGAGCGTCCCAATCATTAAATATATTTGGCTGCCTTCAACAACCTCGGCCCCGCATACGATAGACCCGTCATCAGCAACCGCGAGGGGCACACGGATCATTATCTCGTCGACGCCTTCTGCTTTCATGCCGAGCGGATACGTCACCGCCGCGAGCGAAAGAGCTTGCTTGAAGTCGCTCGCTCGCTCGCCAAAATAATCTTTATAGATGTCAAACGCGGGTTTGCCGTCAAGTTCGATCAGTTT
>CAYSPK010000015.1:2030-9163 GCA_964432905.1 uncultured Candidatus Saccharibacteria bacterium
GTGCGGGAGCCGCCGATGGGTTGCCAACCGTGTTGGGCGCCTACAGCAACTTTGATGTTGCCGGTGATACCAAACCCTACCACTGCGTTAGTCAATAACTCATCATTAAAGTATTGGTAGGTCTTTTTAAAATTCATGTCGTCTCCTGCTGCGCCACCCGCCACTCGGAAATCACTCCCAAACACGTCGAATATGCCGCGCACCATTTCGGTGCCATTCCCGGCGAGCGCATCAGAAAATAGAAAAGCGATGGATGGCTTTTCGCCGTTGGCACCTGCCTTGAGCTGCTCCGCAAATTGGCGTCCTGCTCCGCGCATATCCTTGCCAATGTCGGTTGCCTTAACGGGGACGAAGGCTCCGTCGTCGGAGTACATAACCAACACCGACACTGCCTGCTCCTGCACGCCCTCGGAGGTGATAGCGCCCGCGTTGGTACAGCCGACGACCGGCGCCCCGCCGACCGCCTCGCGCACTCCTTTGAGCATTGCCTCCTGGTCGTACTGAGACGATGCGACGACCACCGCCAAACTAACTTTATCTTGTTTAGAGTTTGTAATTGCGAGAGTTGCCGCTTCTACTCCCGCCGCGTGGGCATCTTGTATCTGCTTGCTACTACCTACACCGGTTGAAAATGCCATAACCATTACAAAATAACGCTGATAACAATTGTAAGTATACCCCCTAATTCCTCGACAGTGGGGCTTTTTGTATCCTTCCATTTTTGGCCTTATGGGGGTATACTGTCTCTCACTAGCTTTGGATACTCGTATTAACAATCAGATCCGTGCGACCGAGGTGCGCGTTGTTGGGCCTGAGGGTGAAAACCTTGGTGTTTTGCCTATTAGTGATGCCCTGGCCCGCGCCCGGGAGCTCGAGCTCGACCTTATCGAGATCTCGCCCAATGCCGTCCCCCCGGTTGCAAAAATAATGGAATATGGTAAATTCCAATACGAACAGGAGAAAAAAAGGCGTGAAATAAAGGCTAAATCGCACACCACTGAGACGAAAAGCGTCCAGGTAAAGATCGGGACGGGCGAAAATGACCTTAATTTGAAGGCCAAAAGGGCTGCCCAATGGCTCGAAGAGGGCCATCGGGTGAAAGTTGACCTGTTTTTGTGGGGGCGGTACAAGTACATGGAGTTTGAGTTCCTCAAGGAGCGACTCGAGCGATTCCTCAAAACGATACCCGCCGACTACAAGCTCGCGGACCCTATAGCGAAGAGCCCGAAAGGCCTCTCCACAGTCATCGAGCGCACCGGCAAGAAAAAATAACATGAAGACAAATAAATCATTTACCAAGCGCATGAAGATCACCCGTAAGGGGAAGCTTGTCGCGCGCAAGCCGGGGCAAAATCATTTCAATGCAAAAGAGAGTCGCAACACGCAACTCTCGGGGCGCCGCTCGCAAAATCTCTCGCTCACCGCGAAGGTCAAACAGCGTTATATCAATACGGTTAAATAAATTATATGGCACGCGTAAAAGGAGGTGTACAGTCGCTCAAGCGACGCCGAAATGTTCTCAAGATGGTGAAGGGCTATCGCTTTGCCCGCTCAAAGAAGGAGCGCGCTGCAAAGGAGGCCATCTTCCACGCGGGTAAGTATGCGTTCGCACACCGCCGCGACAAGAAAAACGATTTCCGCAAGCTCTGGAACGTCCGCATCAACGCTGGTCTCGACACTATCGAGTCGACCCTCTCCTACTCGCGCCTTATCGACGCGATGAAGAAAAAGAACATCACACTCAACCGCAAGATGCTCTCGCTCCTTGCCGAGACTCGCCCCGAGACCTTCGCCCGAGTCATTAAAAAAGTCTCATAAAGAAAAAGGCCGAGAGAAACCTCGGCTTTCTCGTCTATGATTGTTTCCCCCGTCGAGTTTTTTTAGGTGCTTTTTTTCTTCCTGGGGACGGAAGCCAGCCCAGCGACATGTCTCGCCACAAGTGTGCAATGCACAATGGGGCGACGCGCGGTTTCTGTTTATGCGCCTTACGCCTGACCATATGTATGCCTCGGACGTTAGACACCCTCCATTGAGCATCTAGCGCTCAAGCGTAGCGTGTTTACAGAAAAAGTACAGCTAGACTTCCACAGGTTGGAAGTGGAATGTGGCGCGGTTTATTTTGTCTTGGTGGACGAGCTTTATGACACCATCGACGAGCGCCTTGGGGTCCTGGTCGAAGATGATACGGTCGCTCGGCCGATGACCATTGCGTAAAATGTCTTGGATAACTTCGTCGGTCTTCCAGTCACCCTCGAAGATGCCGATGGGTTTTTTGTCTTCAAATGAGATAGTGAACTCGTGTATAGTGCCGATGCGACCACAGCCAAAGAGCATACCGTCGCACGAGCGGGTGAATATGAGGTCGCGTCCAGGGAAACCAAAACCGGTATAGACAATAACATCGTGGTATTCCAGCGGCAGGTTATACGCCTCGACATGTTCTTTCTCGCTCCCGGCCGGCGAAAAACCAACCACAACCCCTTTCTCTTCCTTAGCACCCATCGCCACCCAAAGTGGGAAGCCGGTCGTAGCACCCGTGACCAAGACTGCGCCCGCACGCGCCACCTCGCGGCCAAGCGCCAAGCCTCTGTCGTACGCATCGACGCCACAGTGGCCAGTCTCTGCCGCGCCCGAGATACCAATTTTTACTTGCAGATGTGCGTGCTTTGGGTCCATTGTTTGAAATTATTTTACCATCACAATTAGAAGTTGATGGCCACACTCTCCCCCACTTCAGGGGTCACCGCTTTAACACTGAGATAGTCGCGGATACGCTGCGCGAGGAAACTTGATGATGCGATCTCCCCCATCACCACAAAGACCTCCTCAAGCTTTACATCTGAGCCGTCTGACATTTTGTTAACATACTCCAGGAGCTGCTCGCCATCCATGTGAGCCGAATAGCCGTAGAGCGTTTGCACATGCGCGCGCACCTGAATTTTTTCGGCAGTGTGCGAGTGAATATCATAGAGTTCGACCTGTTTGGTACCCTCCACGAGCTTACGCCCCAGACTGCCGGCCGCTTGATAGCCGACGATAAGCAGCGTCGACTTTTCATCCTGGAGCACGTGCTTTTCATGGTCGATAACGCGGCCACCGTTGCTCATACCCGAGCCCGCGAGAATAATTTTTGGATTGGGCAGGTGCATGAGCTCAGTCGACTCTTCGACACTGCTCACAAAATGTAATTCTGGGAAATTAAAAATGTGTTCGCCTTTTTCTACGCGCTCTTTAATGTCACCCCTAAAATAGTCCGGGTGTTTTTCATACGCTTCAGTGATTTTTTCTGCGAGCGGCGAGTCAAGATATACGGGGGTGCTTGGGATGCGCTTCTCCTGCATGAGCGAGCGGATTTCAAAGAGGAGGTCCTGGGTGCGCTCGGTCGAAAAGGCCGGGATAAGCAGCGTGCCACCGCGCGAGATGGCGTCTTCGATAGCTTTTTCGAGCCATTCGCGGCGTCTACTGTCATCTTCGCGCTTTCGGTCACCATAGACGCTTTCGATGAGGAGATACTGCGCGCCGGTGGGGATCTCCGCGAGCGGCAAGAGCGGTGAATTACCACCACCCAAGTCGCCACTAAAAACAATGGAGCGGTCACCGCGGGTGAACTTGGCGAGCGCCGAGCCTAAGATGTGCCCTGAATTAAAAAATTCGACCGTTACGTCACCAAACGTTTTTGGCTCGTGGTAGTCGACGCCCTCCCACTGCGAGAGCGCCTGGGCGATATCGTCTTTGGTATAGAGTGGTGGCAGCCCGTGGCGCTTAGCGTCGTGCTCGTTGAGCTCGAGTGCATCGAGCAGCATCGGCTCAGCGAGCGCACGGGTCGCCTTGGTCGAAATAATAGGGCCGCGGTAGCCATCTTTCACCAACTTGGGGATACGGCCGATATGGTCGATATGGGCGTGGGTGTTGATGAGCGCGGTGACGCTCGTAGGGTCGAAAGCCCACGCATCCCAGTTATTTTTTTGGAGCGCGTGCTCACCTTGAAACAAGCCACAGTCGACCAAAAATTTTTGGTCGCCCGTATCGAGCATGAAGTTTGATCCTGTCACCGAGCCGGCTCCGCCGTAGAAGAAAAGTTTTGATTGCATGCTCTGTAGTATAGCCCTTCGCTTTGCTCGGGGCCACTAAAAAACCCGCCGTGGGGCAGGTTTTTTAGTAGGCTCCGGAAGCAAGTGTCTACCGTGAAATAAGTGGGTGCTCTAAGCGGTACACCACGGTGCCCCGCCACAGCGAGCTCCCGGTAGATGCACTTAAGGACATTTGCCTCCGTCGCCTGCACCTAGTATACCAAATTACTCATCAATGCCGAAGCGCTTGTATTTGTAGATAGTCTTTTTACCAAACCAGTGGTTGATTTCGTGCTTGGCCTCCTCGGGAGTTTCAGACGCGTGGATGAGGTTGAGGACGGGGCGCTTCTCGAGGTTGGCCAAGAGTGGTGAGTCGGCCGAGTAGTCGCCGCGAATAGTACCCATCTCAGCGAGGTACGGCATCGTCGGGCCCACTATCTTGCGGACCATGTCGACTGCGTGCACGCCCTGCACCACCATGCGCACCATCGGGGCTGAGGTCATGAAGTCAACCAACCAACCGCGCACCTCTTTACCGATTTTGAGGGTGTCATTAGTACCAAAATCCTTCTTTACGTCATAGCCGTACTTTTGGTAGGTCGCCATGGTCTTCTCGCCAACGCGGCGGATCCACTTTTCATCCTTAGGATAGTGCTTATCCATCTCGGCCTTGGTCGCCTGGAACATTTCAATAGCGACGATTTTGAGATCGCGCTGCTCAAAGCGGTGGATAATTTCGCCGATGAGACCTTTGCGGACGCCGTCTGGCTTAACGAGAATAAATGTCTTTTCCTCTTTCGGATGTTGCATGCAAATACCGTACCATACTCTGGCATTTTTACAAGACCACCGCAGTGATACTACCTAGAGAAACGGTGTGACGATTTCGGGCCCTTGTTTGGTGAGGATGATGGTCTGCTCGAAGTGCGCGGCGCGCGAGTGGTCGCGCGTGGCATAGGTCCACTCGTCGTCCATGAGATCAACAGCTCCCTTCCCCTCCGCGAGGATAGGCTCGAGCGCCAAGACCATACCATCAAGCAGTTTCTCGCCCTCGCCCGGGTTCCCGTAGTTTGCGATGAAGGGGCGCTCGTGCACCGACTTCCCGAGTGCATGCCCGCCGAGCTCTTTGACCACACTGAGCCCATAGCGCTTCGCGACGGCTGTCACCGCGGCGCCGATGTCGCCCACATGCCCACCCACTTGCGCTGCGGCGATGGCTGCCGAGAGCGCTTCGCGCGTACCATCTAGCAACTTCTGCCCTTGTGTATCACCCGCGCCGACAAACACAGTCGTGCAGTGGTCGGTAAAGTAGCCGTCGTATGAGAGCCCAAGGTCGAGCGAAACTATGTCGCCCACTTTGAGCACGTGGTCTTCTTTTGGGATACCGTGGACCACCTCGTCATTGACCGAGATGCATAGCGCCGCCGGGTATGGGTAGCTCGCGCCCGAAGGCTTGTAGTTTAAAAACGCGGGCACGGCCCCCGCTGCGCGAATAAGCTCCTCAGCTTTGAGGTCGAGCTTTGCAGTGGTGACACCGGGCGCGACCATGGCCGCTAAGTCTCGCACGACGCTCGAGAGTATGTGGCCCGCTTTGCGTAAACCGTCAAAATCTTGCTCTGTCTTCGCTATCATAATTACTGTACATTGAGCGCACGCATGATCTCGGTATGCACTTCTTCGATGGTTTGATCGCCATTAATATCGACAAACTGATAGCGAGGGTGCTGCTTAAACCACTCGTTCACCGCTGCCGCCTCTTCGTGTGACCAACGCAAACGCTCTTCGATACCCTCCTGCGTATCATCCTCGCGCCCGCGGCCTGCCAAACGCTGGCGCGCAACCTCGTCTGAGAGGGTGATATGCAGTACGACTACGCGAGTGCGGTCATAAAACTGCATAGCGGTCTCGAGGTCGGCAGTTTGGTCGACCGTGCGCGGAAAGCCATCAAGTATGATGTGCTCGCCGCCATGGAGTCCGTTGATGAGGCGCGTCGTGAAGAGACTGGTCGTGATAAAGGTCGGGATAAGTTTACCTGCCGCAATGAGCGGGCGGATGCGCTCCTGGGTGTAGCCCTCGCCAGCGGCAAAGGCACGCAGCGCGGTGCCCGCAGTAAAGTACAAAACTGCCGCGGAATCCTTGCTGTTTATATAATCTTTGAGCAATTGTACTTGGGTGCCCTTACCGCTCCCCTGCGGCCCCAAAAAAATAACCGTGAGTTGTTCCACACGAGAGAGTATATCAAGGATTAGTATTCTTCGCGATGATGGTGCGGATGGTAGAAGCAAATTGCTCTTTTGCCTCCTCGAGCTTGCCGTATGGGTTTGGAACAATGTACTGCGCTTCTGCACCAAATGAAAGCTCTTCGGCATACCGTTTCTTTCGCTCCCCGAGCTCTGCGGCGTCCATGGGCGCCCGCGCGCGCATACGCGCTTCAACATCCTCCCATGTGCCGGGTGTGATAAAAATCGACACCACCTCATCGCCAAGCATCTCTTTAATATGACGCGCTCCAATTGGTTCAACTTCGCGCACCACACACTTCCCCGCCCGGAGCGCATCGAGGATATCAGCCTTGAGCGTGCCGTAGCGGCGGCCATTGTCGATAGAGACCCATTCTAAAAATTTTCCCTCAATAATAGCTTGTGAGAATTCTTCCTCAGTTGCGAAGTGATATACATCTCCCTCTTGCTCGCCCGGGCGCATAGGGCGCGTCGTCCATGAAATAGGAAAAACGATCTCAGGAAAAATCTCCTTAGCAAATTGCAGCAGCGTACTTTTGCCTGCCCCCGGGACACCCACGATGAGTATCAAAGTCCCGGGCATAGTACTTAATATTCTCGCAGAGAAATCTGCGCGTCGATGCGACGAGCGAGGTCAAGGATGACCGAAACAACAATGAGGAGCGCAGTGCCACCGAGCGTAAGCGAGGTGATGCCGGTTATCGACTGCACAGCAATTGGGAGCACCGCAATGACACCAAGGAAGAGTGCTCCTACAAACGTGATGCGAGTGATAACTTTGGCAAGGTAGTCGGTCGTTGAGTTGCCGGGGCGCACGCCGGGG
>CAYSPK010000016.1:0-9077 GCA_964432905.1 uncultured Candidatus Saccharibacteria bacterium
CCACTGTGACACCACCTTATTGCCCGACTCGTCAGGGCCAATAGGAGTATCTGCCGATGGAATATTTGGGACTTTTACGAGCAGCGAGACGAGCTCCTTTTCGGTGGCCTGATACTTATCTTCAAGCTCCTTTGCTTGGTCTTTAAGCACCCGGCCCGCCTCTGCGTCGCGGGCAGCCTGTGCTTCATTGCGCTTGCGGTTTATCTCGCCCACTTCGCCGGCGAGTTTCTTGCGCTCATCGGCCAACTCTAAGATACGGTCAAGGTCCACACCCTCGCGATTCTTATTCTTAAGTGTGGCGCGGACGATGTCCGGGTTTTCCCTAATAAAAGTTATATCCAACATGGCACCAGCATAGCGCATTTTTACAGAAACGGTAAGATAGCTGCACACCTATGGAGTACCCGCCCCGCGAGCTCCGTGTAAACCAATTCCCGCCACTACTGCGGGAGATCCCCGATCGGCCCAAGAAATTGTATATCCGCGGAACCCTCCCGCCGCCCGACTATACCTTTGTATGTATCGTGGGCTCGCGCCGCACCACCCAGTATGGCGAGCGCACGCTGCACAAGTTGGTCGCGGGGCTCGCGGGCTACCCCATCGCCGTAGTCTCCGGGCTCGCCTGGGGCACCGACGCAAACGCCCACAAGGCCGCGCTCGATGTGGGGCTGCCAACGCTCGCTATCATGCCCTCGGGCCTTAACGATGATGTGCTCTACCCGACCATGAACCGCTCACTCGCCAAACGAATTCTCAAGAGCGGCGGCGCGTTCATCTCGGAGAATCCGCTTAACTTTAAAGCGATGCTCCACAGCTTTGCAGAGCGCAACCGTATCGCCGCCGGAATGTCGAAGGCGACGCTCATAGTCGAGGCAGGCGAAAAGAGCGGCACGCTCATCACCGCCCGCTTGGCGCTCGACTACAACCGCGAGGTGTTGGTGGTGCCCCACGAGCTTGGGCGCGAAAATGGTGTCGGCTGCAACACGCTCATCCACCAAGGCGCGACCTTGGTGCGCGATGCGAGCGATATTCTTGAAGCGCTTGGATTTACGCAAGAAAATATGCAGCAAGAGCTGCCGCTGCCGAATGACTTAACAAAAGAAGAACGGGCTATTTTAGAGGCGCTTACCGAGCCCACCGAGCGCGACCTGCTTATTGAAGAGACGGGCCTTTCGGCCCAAGCCGCTGGCATCGCGCTCTCCTCGCTCCTCATCCGCGGGCTCATCAACGAGCGCCTCGGCAAGGTTGAGCGCGTATAATTAGGAACATGCCAGAAGTATTTGTAGCGTTTGGGGTGACGGGGGATTTGATGCGGCAGAAGATTTTGCCCGAACTATTTTCGCTGTACAGCCGCGGGGTGTTGCCAGACGATTTCCACATTATTGGTGTGTCGCGGCGCGATTGGAGCGACCACGACCTGCAAACATACGTGCGCAATATACTCGTCCAAAAAAATGTGGGTGGCGATATAGATGGGTACGTGAGCCTTTTCACTTTTGTGCAGGGAGATGTATACGAGCCTCCTGTGTTTGAAAAATTGGCAACCCATATTGGCGAGCGCGAGGCACTTATCTACCTCGCCCTGTCGCCTGAGTTATATAAAGGTACGTTTGCCTACCTTGCGGCTTCTCCCCTTGCAAAAAAAGCAAAGCAGCTGCGGCTCATCATCGAAAAACCGTTTGGCACTAGCGGCACTGAAGCAGAGTTACTAAACACTACCCTGCACACTCTTTTTACTGAAGAGCAGCTCTACCGTGTCGACCACTACCTCGGCAAAGACTCGCTCACCAATGTCGCGCCTATTGAGCTCTCTGGTTTAGAAAAAATCACCGTTTCGTTTTTGCAAAAAGAAGGGGTCGAGATGCGCCCTCAGTTTTACGAAGCGACGGGCGCACTCTTGGACGTTGGCCAAAACCATATGATGGAGATGTTTGCGCTCACGCTTGGCGCCCATGAGCGCGCGAGTGTCGTCGGTGACCTTGCGCTCCTTTCGTCCGAAGAGGTGTCAACGCACACCAAGCGCTCGCAGTGGCAGGGTTATAGAGCAATCAATGGTGTGTCAACAGATTCTCAAGTTGAAACGTATTTTAAAGTCGAGACCTCGTGGCGTGGTATCCCTACTGTTTTTGAGGGCGGTAAATATATGCAGGAGGAAAAGAAGGAGATCGCCTTTCACTATGCCGACCACACCACGACCATAGCGATAGAAAATAATAAAGATGAGCACGAGCATGAACGACTCATCCTCGCGTGCCTGCGCGGCCAGCATGAGCGCTTTATGAGTAGCGAAGAGATCATGGCGCAGTGGCGTTTTGTCGACTCTATTAAGCGCGTGTGGGCTCTGGGCGAGCCGCCACTTTCTACCTACTAGCCACAGGCTATTCACGCTCGCGGCTTGCATGCTTGGCAATTGCATTGTATTAGTAGAAGCACTGTGAAGCTCGTAATAGTAGAGTCGCCCGCCAAGGCGAAGACGATTGAAAAATATCTCTCCGACATTGATAGCTCGGATAAGTTTGTCGTGCGCGCGAGCGTGGGCCATGTGCGCGACCTCCCCAAGAGCAATAAAAAAGCGATCGATATCCCCGCTGGTTTTGTCCCGCACTATGAAGTCGTCGCCAACAAAAAGCAGGTTATCCAAGACCTGCGCACGCTCGCCAACAAAGCTGATGAAATAATCCTCGCAACCGACCCCGACCGTGAAGGCGAGGCTATTGCCTGGCATATTCAAGAAGAGCTCGGCCTGCGCAAGCCCGACCGCATTGTCTTTCATGAAATCACCAAAGATGCTATCGCTGAGGCGCTCGCCCACCCGCGCAAAATTGACGACAACCTGCGCCTCGCCCAAGAAGCGCGCCGCGTGCTCGACCGCCTCGTGGGCTATGACCTCTCGGGCCTCGTGTGGAAGAAGGTGCGCTACGGCCTTTCGGCCGGCCGCGTGCAGAGCCCCGCGCTGCGTATCCTCATGGAGCGCGAGCGCGAGATCCGCGCCTTTGTGCCCGAGACCTACTGGGTTATTACTGCCAACACCAAGACACCCAAAAAAGACGCGCTCGTGCTCACCTGTGTCGAAGAGCCACGCGACAAAAAAGTCGTCGACCACATTGTATCGAGCGTCGAGAAGGACGGCTTGCAAGTGGTGGATGTAAACGAGGCCGAAGCAAAGCGCACCACGCGCGCACCCTTCACCACCTCGACGCTTCAACAGGCAGCATCCTCGCGCCTGGGCTTCTCGCCCGCCAACACGATGCGCATCGCGCAAAAACTCTACGAGTCGGGCCACATCACCTACATGCGCACCGACTCGACCAACCTCGCAGCGCCCGCGCGCGCCGCTATCCTTGGCGTCGTAGAGAAAAAATTTGGGAAAGAATATCTCGCGCCACACACGTTTAAGGCTACGTCTAAAAATGCACAAGAAGCGCACGAGGCTATCCGCCCCACCAACATCGCTAAAGAGTCACTCGGCACCACACCAGAGCAAAAGAAGTTGTACGAGCTCATTTGGCGCCGCGCCGTCGCCTCGCAAATGGCTGATGCAAAAATCTTGCGCACCAAGATAGTCGCTGAGACCGCCGACAAATCCGTACCGCAGTTTACTGCGACTGGCTCGCAGGTGGTGTTTGACGGTTGGCTCAAGGCCGACCCAGCTGCACGCGGCGAAGATGTCGAGCTGCCGGCAGTTACCTCGGGCGATGCGCTGAAGGTTGAAGACGTCTCCTCGCAAGAAAAGCAAACTACTCCGCCGCCGCGCTATACCGAAGCGGGCCTCATCAAAGAGCTCGAAAAGCGTGGCATCGGCCGCCCCTCGACCTATGCGAGCATCATGAAGACGCTTGGCGACCGCGGCTATGTGGTGAAGGAGGGTCGCTCGCTCGTCCCCACTGACACCGGCGACGTGGTCTCGACGTTTAGCGAAGAGAACTTCCCCACCGATAGTAGTGACACCGTCACCGCCGAGATGGAAGACGAGCGCGGTGAAATAGCCCACGGTAAGCGCCACGACTTGAAGACGCTGCGCGATTTTTATACCCCGTTTCAAAAAGAGGTGAAGCTGCGCGACAAAGAGGCCGGCAAATTGACCGACCTGGGGCCCGCACCGGCAGAATTCCCCTGCCCAATTTGCGGCAAGCCAATGGTCTACAAACTTTCGCGGCAAGGCAAGTTCATGAGCTGCTCGACCTTTCCCGAGTGCACGGGCGCTCGCACCGAGGCGGGCGAAGTTATCACCAACGAAGAGCAAAAACCAATCGGTAATCATCCCGAGTCGGGCGAGCCTATTTATGTACTCAATGGCCGCTTCGGCCCCTTTGTGCAGCTGGGCGAAGCGAAGAAAGGCTCTAAGGTGAAGCCGCGCCGCGCCTCGGTACCAAAAGGTAAGGACCCTGCGACGGTGACCCTTGAAGAGGCGGTCACGTACCTCTCGCTCCCGCGTGTGCTTGGCACTCATCCAAAAACAGGGTTGCCTATCACCGCGTCGATAGGCCGCTTTGGGCCGTTCATCGTGCACGACACCGACTTCCGCTCACTCAAGACCGACGATGTATACAAAATAGAACTCCCACGCGCACTCGAAATTTTTGCCGAGCCCAAGAAAAAGCGCGGCTTCGCAAAAAAGAAGGCCGCATAACTCCCGCTTCTTTTTGTACTAGTTAGTAGTACACTAGAGCCATGGAGGTCATGGAGATACTCAAATTGATGCCGGCGCCCGAAGCGGGCGATGAGGCACTTATACGCAAGGCATACGCCTTTGCGGCTGAGGCACACAAAGAACACAAGCGCTTTTCGGGCGAGCCCTACCTCGTCCACCTGGTTGAAACAGCCAAAGGCCTCGCCCAGCTCGGTATGGGCGCCAAGACCATTGCCGCTGGCCTACTCCATGACTCTATTGAGGATGCAGGCATCTCTGCTGAAACGATAGAAAAAGAATTTGGCAAAGATGTTCGTTTTTTAGTTGAGGGGGTCACCAAGCTCGGCCACTTTAAATACCGCGGCGCAGAGCGCCACCGCGAAAGCTTGCGCAAGCTCCTCGTCGCCACCGGCCAAGATGTCCGCGTACTCATCATCAAACTGATGGACCGGCTCCACAACATGCGCACCATAGAGTTTGTCCCGCCCGAAAAGCGCCAGCGCATTGCTCTCGAAACGCTCGAGATTTATGCAGCCATAGCCCACCGACTTGGTATGGGCGTGGTACGCAAAGAGCTCGAAGATTTAGCTTTCCGATACGCCTACCCTGAGGAATATATAGAGGCGGAAAAACTTCTCGGCGAAGTGGCAAATGAATCGGCCGAGCGTCTTGAAGAAATGTCACGCACTCTAAGCCAAGAGCTTGCTAAGGCAGGTATCACGACTTTTGATATCGATCATCGCACCAAAGGTTTATGGAGTTTCTGGCAAAAAGTGAAGCGCAAAGGCGGCGACGTAAATAGTGTCTATGACGTTGCAGCACTGCGTGTCATCGTACGAGACATTGCTGACTGCTATCGCGTGTTGGGCATTGTCCACAAGCTTTGGCAGCCACTCCCTAATAAGATCAAAGACTATATTGCCTTTCCCAAACCCAACGGTTACCAAGGTTTGCATACGACCGTCTTTTCAGGTGCCCGCGGTATTGTCGAGATCCAAATTCGCACCCGCGAGATGCACCATGAAGCTCAATATGGCATCGCGGCGCATGTGATGTACAAAGAGGGTGCCGCCGGCGAGACCCACCAGCAGGGCGCGAGCAGCCGTCAGTCGAGCTTTGATTGGATAAAGAGCCTCATCCCCGGGTTCAACCGGAGGCCATCCCGAAAGGAGCCGAACAAAGATATAGAGCCGGCAGCCCGCCGTCTACCTCACAACCTTAACGGCACACCCGACTGGCTTGCCGATCTGAAAGAAGAAGAAGATAATCCTGAATTTGAAACAACACTCAAAACCGACATCTTTTCACACCGTGTGTTTGTCTTCACGCCCAATGGCGATGTTGTTGACCTCCCCATCAACTCAAGCCCTATAGATTTTGCCTATGCCATTCACTCAGATATCGGCGACCATATCTTTGGCGCCAAAGTGAACGGCAAGATGGTACCTTTGGACACAACACTTAAAAACGGCGACATTGTTGAAATCCAAACCAAAAAATCCGCAACGCCCAAAGCCAAGTGGCTCGATTTTGCAAAGACGACGCTCGCTCGCCGCCATATCCGCAACGCACTTGAAAGACAACAAAACTCTTAGTCCGCCAGATGTGCGTGGTCGTTCCACACCCAGAGCCACCATGGGTTCTCTTTTGTCTCGTCATAGCCAAAAATACTGAGACCAGTGTTTGCCATGTGGAATGTTCGTGCAAAGGGCTGAAAAACCTCTGGAGTAAGTTCCTCGCCAAAAAGTGCCGCAGCGATGAGCACGCGCATAAAAAAACCATGGGTCACGACGAGTGTGTGTGTCTCTTCTCGTGTACCTAAAAAACGCAAACCTTCGAGTGCACGCTTTTTTAAATCAAAAAAATTCTCTTCATCAGAGTGGTGCCACGCGGGGTCGTGGATATGCTCTAAAATAATGCGATCTACCTCTTGTAGTTTTGGATCATCACGCAGCAACCCGATGAGCTCTGAGGGCACATGGTGCTCAACAAACAGGTCCGAGTATTCTATTGGCAATTTGATACTCTCGGCGATGCGCTCTGCAGTTTCTCTCGTGCGCACCATGGGGCTCGCGACGATAGCTTCAATAGGCAGGTTGGTGCAGCGCTCAGCGATAAATGCCGCCTGCTGCCGCCCGCGCTCGGTGAGCGGCGGCGTACCATCTTGGCGCACGTTCGTTATATTCGACTCGGTTTCGCCGTGGCGCACAAAGTATACATACTTCATATAGAAAAACTGCTTGGGTCAAAAGTATTTTCGTCTAATTCTCTCTCGTCTTTTGACCGGTCGTCTAAAGACTCCTCGACAGCTTCCAGACTATTTTCTTCAAGAGAAGGACGTTCCGTTTGTTGTACGGTTTGCATCCTTTTTGCCAACTGCGCGAAAAGGGTGCGTAGGTCGTCCTCACTCATAAAGTCGATAGAGAGTTTACCGCCGTGCTCTTTGGCCTCAATAGCCACGCGCGTGCCCAAAAGGCTCGAGAGCTCGCGCTCCATTTCGATAATCTCCGGCGCATACATGTACTCCTTCTTGCGCACACGGTCGTACGCGATGCGGCGCGCGATAGCCTCAGAGTCGCGCACCGTGAGCCGCTTGAGCATAATCTCACGGAAGAGCGTGCTCTGCTCCTCGGGCCGGTCGATGAGCATGAGGAGTGGCCGCGTGTGGCCCTCGGTGATCTTGCCGTCTTTGAGCGCCTGCTGCATGTCTTCGGGCATAGTGAGGAGGCGGATAGTGTTGGAGACATACTCGCGACTCTTCCCCACCTTCTCGGCCACTTGGGTGTGCTTAAATCCAAAGTCGTTTACTAAACGCGCGAACGCTATAGCGCGATCTATCGGGTTGAGGTCTTCGCGCTGAAGATTTTCGATAATAGCGACTTCGAGTTTGGTCTTGTCGTCATCATAGTCATCGCGGATGATGACCGGCACAGAGATGACTCCGGCTATCTTGGCGGCGCGCAGGCGGCGCTCGCCGGCTATGAGCTCGTAGGTGGTGCCAATACCGCCGTCGGGCTTTTCAAACTCCTTGCGGGTGACGGTGAGCGGCTGGATGACGCCGTACTGGCGGATAGAGCGCGCGAGGTCGTCGAGCTTGGCCTGGTCGAACTCGCGGCGTGGCTGGTAGGGGTTGGGCTCGATCTTGTCCACCTCGACCCAAAAAATGGCGTTGTTGTAAAACTGTGACATTGGGGCTATTCTAACACGCGGGGCCCTACTTCGTCACAGCAAAACTGGACTACGAAGGGCGCTGCCGGAGTGGCGTAATGGTAGCCGCGCGCGACTCAAAATCGCGTCCCGCGAGGGGTGAGAGTTCGAGTCTCTCCTCCGGCACACATGACTAGGGCCCGCATCATTCTGATGCGGGCCCATTAGTTAACTTGACTGATCGAAGACCGAGTATTTGAAGAACTCGCGGGCAGATATTTGCCACATCAATCAATCGTCTTTCACCAAGAATCGGACAGAAAAAAGGGTTGGTCCCTGGAGACAAGCTTGTAACCGAAATAGCTAATGAAGGCTGAGTCCTCGCTAGTACGCGTACCCAAGGCCCGAACTGAGTCATTGAGTAATGGGAGTAGAAATCAGCGCCCGTACGGCAATGTTCACAAACCATGCTGCACCTCCAACCCTATTCTACTTTATTTTCCCCTTAAACTTGCTATGCTGCGGGCAGTAGCACAACCTAAACCTCAATAGAGAGAGTCGCCATGACCCAACTCGTAACGCTGACGTCCAACAGTAATGGATGCTTTACAGCCCCTTCAGGCAGAGAGCTCGGCGCAGAAGAGCTAGAACTTGTGCGTAGACTTTGTCTTTCTGGTTCTTTGCTATGGAATGAAGTGCCTATCATTTTAAATTGTGGGTACAGTAGCCGGCACTATGTCAACTTGCGGCCCAAGAAGGATCAGGACACTTTGCGATTTGTCGGGCAAACTATAGCAAGGCGAATACAGCAACTTCAACGTGACTCGAAGATGGATCCAAAGAAAATTCCCTGCTTAGTGGGCGTACCAACAGCAGGCACCCCCTTGGCGCTGGCAGCAGTTTTAAATCCATGTCTTGGACAAACCCTCCACTACGAGATTATGCGAGAAAAACCAAGAGACCACGTACACGGCCTAGACCAGACATGGGCAGGACCACCCGATGATACTCAGGTGCAAATCTTAGTTGAGAACGTCTGCACAAGTAGCAGTTCGATCGAAACGGCAGCGCGACGGATGTGGAAGGATGGTCATGATCCTGACACGATGCACTACCTGATAGGAGTGGATCGTGGTGGTGCAGATATTTTACGACAAAAAAGATTTAAAAACGTGACCGCCTTGATCCATATGGAAGACGCTCTACCTGCCGCAGTCTATCTCGGGCTGCGAGAAGAATGGGTCTACGCCGACTACTTGAGCGAGAAGAGACAACCTCTATTGATATGAGGTTTACGTGG
>CAYSPK010000017.1:0-3223 GCA_964432905.1 uncultured Candidatus Saccharibacteria bacterium
TGTGAAGAGAGCGGGGAATTTGCTTTGTCGACGAGAATACCCTTCACTACCATCTCGCGTGTTTTACCATTCACTGTGACACGCACCACACTGCCTGGCCCCACATTTTTGAGCGGATGAATACCCGGGATTTCACCGAAAGAATATTTCGCAATGAGTTGTGAGCCCACGACTATGGTGTCATAGTCATCGCTAGCTAAAAAGGATCCTTCGGTGACACTATGTGAAATTCCTGAGAAGGTGTCCTCTGCTGCGGGGTCTATACCTACAATGGTCGCGCCGCTTTCATTTGGTTTTTCGTTTACGTCAGTCCGTGTCTTATAGTTTGCTTCAATACTGCCAGCGCTTAGGTAGCGCGCGGTCAGATGCTCAACCTGTGGTAGTGTCTCAATAAAAGAGACAATCTGCGGACTTTGCTCAATATAATTTTTAGTTTCGAGCGTCGAAACAATAACGTCCCCTGTTTCTTGGAGCCTATACAGGTCGGTGATCCCCTGGACGAGACCAACCAGAATCCCTGTCACCACCACCAGATTCAAAAAAGTGAGGAGCATGACCGAGATGATAAGACTCGTCGTCCACACGCTTGAGCGGCGAATTTGTCGCCAAGCTAAAAACCAGCCGACGCGAATATTAAGAAATGAAAACATATTCTACAGCGTTGGGGTGAGTATGACCTGGTCACCATCCGAGAGTCCTGAGAGTACTGCGACGTTGCCTAGCGACGAGGTGCTCGTAACCACAGGACGCGTGACGACCTTTTTGTTCTGGAGCACCTGTACAAAGCGCTGTCCATCCTTTTCAAACACAGCACCCCCTGGCACCACAAACACGCTTGGGATAACCGCTGTTTGGATAGAGACGCTCGCGGTCATACCCGAGCGAATACGATCGTCAGATTTCAAGAAAACGAGAGTGGTTTTATATGTTGTCACCCCGTCACGCTCAGTCTTTGCAGGGTCGATACGGATCACTCGCGCGTCAAACGAGGTTGTAGGTCCATACGCATCGAGTGTTGTAGAGGCAAGATCCCCAACCTGCACAGCAGCTATATTTACTTCGGGTATGTATGACTCTATTTCGAATATTCCATCACCCTGGAGAGAGATCTCAGACGTATTAGGAGACACTATTTCGCCGCGCTTGCCGTCCATGCGGGTGATGGTGCCGTCAAACGGAGCAGTAATCTGCGTTTTGGCAAGCTGCGCTGCAGCGCTCGCCATATCTGCCTGCGCAGCGACAACCGTTGCTTGAGCTTGTGCTATAGCTTGTGGGGTCGACCCCGCCTGTTGGAGCGCTAGTGTTTTTTGATCTTTTGCTAGCTGTGCTGCAGCCGCTTTCGCGGCGGCAATGGCGCTCGTGAGTGTGGATATGGCCGTGTTCACATTCGTGCGCGCGGTCGCGATAGTGGTGACATAGGAGCTAAGGGTGCCCGCCGCAACAGAGCCGGTCGCACCGTTGAGCACCATGTTTGCGTCCGTTAAAAGGTTCATAACGGTTGCAAGTGCACTTTGTGCGTCACTCTGCGCAGATGAAAGATCCTGCGTGGCACTGAGCGTTTGTGCCTGTGTTTGCCAGCGCTTCAAGACAGGCTCCAGTGTTGTACGATCATTCTTGAGCGTCGCGGCGAGCTGCGACTGGGTAGCGGGAAATGTGAGGTCGATACTCGGTAGGGTTGGATTCGTAAAGAGCTGGTCAGCTTTGTTGTGCACCGCATCATCGCTCACAGTGTAGGCATTTTGAATAGCATTTACGACCGTCTGGTTAGCTTGTGCAAGAGCGCTCGTATCGCTTCCAATTTGTGCCTGGGTGACCGCTATCTCCTCGGGGCGCGTTCCTTCCTGAAGGAGTGAGAGGTTTGCTTGCGCACTTTGCAGCGCTGCTTGCTTTTGTTGCAGAAGCGCCCGTAGGTCACCATTTTCAACCTCAGCAATATGCTGCCCCGCGCGCACCTTCTCTCCGACGAGCGCGTATATGTGTGCAATACGACCACTTTGAGCAAAACCGAGATCAGATGACTCCGCAGCTACGACATCGCCCGAAACCAACATGCGCTCTGTGTAGGTCTGCGGGTGCACCACGAGAAGTTCTAACTCCGAAGTGTCTGTGGAAAAAAAGAGCTTCCATGCGGCACCAAGCGCCACGAGCACTACCACTACACCCACAACAACCGTGCGCTTAGAAATGCCACGTATCATGCCAAAACTATAGCATTGTTTTTTGTGGCTATGCCTCGTTCGGCACCACCACATGCGTGGGTGTGCCTGCGGCAAAACGGTGTATATTTTCTATCGTTGTATCGAGAATACGGCGTATCGCCTCATGTGTGTCAAACGCGACGTGCGGCGTCACAATAACCTGTGGGTGTGCAAGTAGTTTTTTAGTGAGATCAGTTATTTCTGTCTCCTGCTCAAGCACATCAAGCCCCGCCCCTGCCACCGCGCCGGTGTCGAGAGCGTCTATAAGCGCCTCAGTATCAACAATAGCGCCGCGTGCGGTGTTGATAAGATAGCTACCTCGCTTCATTTTTGCGAAAGCGTCACGATTTAAGAGGTGTCGCGTTTGCGACATATACGGGACATGCAGTGTGATGATATCACTAGTTGCCAAGAGCTCATCGAGAGGGACATAGGACGCTCCTGCAGCAATTACCTGCTCATTCTGCACAACATCATGTGCAAGTACGCGCATCCCAAAACCAGTTGCAATTTTTACAGCATGCATACCGATACTCCCCGTACCCACCACACCGATCGTTTTACCATTAAGGTCAAAGCCGGTGAGTCCTTGCTGATTGAAGGATGCTTCACTCTTGAGTCGCGCCCGCGCTTCAGTCACCTTACGAGCTAGCGCGAGCAGCAGCGCAAACGCAAACTCGGCGACCGTGTGGACACCATACGTCGGCACCGTGCACACAATTACCCCGCGTTTCTTCGCCTCAATCACATCAATGTGGTCATAGCCGGTCGAGCGTGTGGCTATGAGTTTGAGATTGGGGAACTTGTCCATCACAGCGCCATCGACCGTGCTCGAATCAACAAATACACACAGCACCTGCACTTCAGTATCTGCCGGCACCGTACCGACAGACTCGCTTGAAAATACAACGTCGAACCCTTCAAGTTTTTCCTTAACGTACGCCTCGTCGGCTGTGTCTTTTGAGCAGTAGAGTACTTTCATGGTGATTATGCATTAACTTCTGAGTGCACTTGGCGCACCTCTT
>CAYSPK010000017.1:3233-4335 GCA_964432905.1 uncultured Candidatus Saccharibacteria bacterium
CAAAGAGCATTTCGAGCCTTGAAACTTCCTCGTGTGGGATAGATTCTATGTAGGTCATCAGCGCGCGCAGCGCATTGCCGTGAGAGACGACGAGTACATTTTTTCCTTCACGCAAGAGCGGGATTATTTTTTCTTGATAGTACGGCACGGCACGCTCATATACCATCTTGAGCGTCTCACCATTTGGCACCGGACAATCCCAATCACGACGAATATGGTCGAATGCCTCTTTGCCGATGAGCTTCTCCATTTCCCATTTATTTTTACCGGTGTAGTCGCCGTAGTTTCGCTCATCAAGCGCGCGATTATATTCAACGGGGATACTTTCAACATTAATAGCGAGCGCTTCAAGCATGCAGGAGAGTGTCTCGATGGAGCGCACTTGGATAGATGCGAACGCCGCCCCTAGGGGGATATCAGCGATGAGTTTACCCATCTCTGCAGATTTATCGAACCCATACTGTGTGAGATGCACATCGCGCGAGCCAGTCCAGAGACCTTTTTTGTTCCACTCCGACTCGTGATGTCGTGCGAGTAATAATTTCCCCATCATGGCAATAACAGCGAGCGTTCCCCTCGGTGCATGGCGGCCGTTGCCGCAATAGTACCTAAATAGGTCACGGCTTCGACTGGGTACTTTCCGCTTGCGCTTTCTTCAGAAAGCATGACACCGTCCGTACCCAAAAGCGTGGCCCAGGCGACGTCGGTCACCTCGGCGCGCGACGGTGTAGGCGACTCGGTCATCGAGAGTAGCATTTGGGTTGCTACGATGACCGGCTTGCCGGACTCGTTTGCTTTTTTAATAAGCATCGATTCAACAAAAGGGATCTCCTCGAGCGGCACTTCGCTGCCCAGGTCACCGCGCGCAACCATGAGCCCGTCGGCAGCTGCGAGAATCTCGTCGATGTGCTCGAGCGCTATCTTACGTTCAATTTTTGCGATTACCTTTTGAGTACCATTATGTTTTTTGATGAGCATCTTGCCATCTTCCACATCTTTTGCGTTGCCGACAAACGAGAGTGCTATGTAGTCAACACCCTGTTCACCACCAAACGCAATAGAACGCTCATCTTCTTGGGTAAGAAGCGACTCAACCGACTGA
>CAYSPK010000017.1:4368-8690 GCA_964432905.1 uncultured Candidatus Saccharibacteria bacterium
GTAGGTGTGGGTAGCGCCCGTCTGAATACGAGGCCCAGGTAGATCTTGGAGAAGTTTAATGTCGCGCCCCACTTCACGTGCCACATCGCGGATCATCGCTATTTGCGTTGCACGCTCCTCATTAGTCGACCACGCACAATTAAAACGCACAATATCAAGGCCAGCGCGCACCATCGCCAAAAAAGTTTCGCGCGTATTTGATGCAGGCCCAATAGTCACCACTAATGCGGGGCGGGTATTCATGAATGTAATTCTTGTTCAATAGCTAAAAGACGATTATATTTTGCGACTCGCTCGCCGCGCATGAGTGCACCTGCCTTCAAAAACTCGGCGCCCACCGCAACGGCAAAGTCCGCTATGCAATCATCATTCGTCTCGCCAGAGCGGTGCGAGACAAAAAGCATCATACCATTCTCTCGCGCTTTGCCACAGGCGCGCAGAGCCTCGGTGAGCGTGCCGATTTGATTTGGTTTGATGAGTGCGGTGTTGACCGCCTGGCGCTGCCCAGCTATAGCAATTTGCTCTGGGTTGGTGGTGAGAAGATCATCGCCGACGATGCGCACCTTCTCTCCCAACACTTTGGTGATGGCGGCAAACCCGTCCCAGTCGTCTTCGGCAAATGGGTCTTCAAGCGATACTATGGGATATTTTTCGCACAGGTCTTCATACCACGACAACAGTTCGGTGCGATCATGTTTTTCCTGAGGCTCTATTTCATACAAACCGTCCTTGTAGAAAAAATTAGCTGCTGCATCGAGCCCAAGATGCGCGGTGACCCCAGCCTTCCCTATCGCCTCAACCAAAAGATCCAGAGCGGCGCTGTTGCTCGTGAGCTTGGGCGCAAACCCGCCTTCGTCGCCCACACCAGTGGCAAGCCCGCGCTGTTTGAGAATACTATAGAGCGCCTCGCTCACCGCCCCCGCGTGCTCGATTTTTTCTGCCACACTCGCGCCCGCGGGGATGAGCATAAATTCTTGCACGCGCAGGCCGCTGTCTGCATGCGCGCCGCCGTTCATGATATTAAAACAGGGCTGCGGCAGCGCTGGGGTCGTCCCCGCAAGAGAGGCTATGTGGCGATAGAGTGGCACCCCTCCCGAGCGCGCGCTCGCGCGCGCGAAGGCAAGCGACACACCGAGAAGCGCGTTTGCCCCAAGACGTGACTTGTTGGGAGTGCCATCAAGTGCACACAATGTAGCATCGAGCGCTTGCTGGTCAAACTCTTGACCAACGAGCGCTTGGGCGATTTCATGCTCAATGCCCGCTACCGCTTTGCGCACTCCTTTACCACCAAAACGATCTCCACCATCACGCAATTCGTGCGCTTCGCGCGATCCGGTACTTTTACCTGATGGCACCGAGGCAGTAGCTGCGATTCCGTCTTCAAGCGTAAGCGTTACTTCAATGGTCGGAGTCCCGCGCGAGTCGAGTATTTCACGCGCGCGCAATGTCTGTATCTTCATGTGGGTACTATACTACACCTCGCCGATGATGCGCACGACCCACGCTTCAACGTCCCTAACTATCTTGTGTACCTTCGGGAATTTGCGCGTATGCTTCTCGAGCCAGTCACGCACTGTTGCTGAAAGCGCTGAAAGGATAACTAGGCCAACTGCTAAAAAGAGTATGCCTTGCAAGATAGGCAACACGAGCCCTGCGACGCCGAGCATCAAAAAAATACACGCGAAAATGAACAGTGCAGTACGTTTAGCGTGACGTTTCATTGCGGTGTTTGCGAGCGAATTGTTCCATCTTTTTGTTCATATGCTCGAGCGCCTCCAACACATCGGCGAGTGTTGCGTATTCTTCGAGCACTTCTTCTTCTGTTTTCTCGACTAATTTTTTTTCACGCGCGATACCTGAAAGAATAATACTGTCTCCAATAAAAAAAGAGACGAGTAGCCCTGTCATGAGCATGATCACCGTACCTAGCAGCACAGACCCAAGACCAAACAGCACAGGAAAAAGTTCTGCAGTTTCCCAGACCCCTTTCCAGAACAATACAATACCAACACCCCCAATAAGCGCGTAGATAATCGGGTAGTGGCTCAGCCGCCCACGAACACGATCTTCGAGTTTATCAAACCAACGTACTATCTTTTCCATAGCCCACACTATACCACTGACGTTATTTATTTTGGAAACAGGTCGGTGAGTTCTTCTGAGTCATAGAAAGCCGCCCCCAGCTCACCGTAGGTATATATGGTGCCGCCCGTCTCGATAGTAGCGCCAGCAACTTGCGGAGAAGCATTAGGGCGTGACGCCTGGAAACCGACATTAAAGAGCGTGACGATTACACCAGGATTGTCGCTGATATCCAAGCCCGCGCGTTGCCACTGAGCTTCTATCTCTTTGATAAAGAGCGCTGTGTAGAGGTACGAATAGTAGTGGTCGTGCTCGTTGGTGAGCCGGTCATACAGCGCCGTGTCGTGTTGCTCTCCCTCATCGTATGCAATAAGTCCCGACATACCTGCTCCGGGGTACAAGGGCGAGGTGGTGCTGGCAGCATAGCGCTCAATATCTTTAGCGGTCTCCTGTTTGATACCTGAGACCCCGAGTGAGAACTGCGAAAGCGAACCGAGAATTTTTAACGGCTCAAAATACCGTTTAAATACTTCACGCTCCGCCGTAAAAAATCGTGTCTGCTCGGGCACTACTGCTGCGACAATGAGTCGCTCGGGGACACCTGTTTTGATGCTCACGTTTTTGATAGTGGCGGCATCCTTAGTGAGCCCTGCTTTAATAACCGCCCATTCGGGTGTCGCTGACCACGCACATGCGGGTATAGTTGGGTCGACGCAGGGGGTATGGTTAGCACTCAACACCGGTTTGCCAGAAGCAGCAGAAAAAAATTGATTGCGGCTCTCTATAGAGCCACGCACATTGAGCCACCCAAATTGCATCGCCACAAATACCGCCGTGAACACGACGCCAATAACCGCAAACACGCACAGCAACACATAGAAAACGATTTTGAGATACTGCACCAAACCACTATCTCACACCTCAGCGTAAAGACAAATTACTCGATGTTGCAAGCGCCGTCTTGATATCGAGCTTCAAGAGTGCCATACGAGTTTTCAATCCAACCATGCCGTAGCCGGTCGACTTGGGTGAACCAGTACACACTATCCCCATAGTGCACTGAAAACGCTTGACAGCATCCACGGTCATCGGCCCAAAGGTGGTCGATTCCTGCCCTGGCGAGCCAGGACCATCGTCAGCAACCACATACCCATTAGCGTTTAGTATCTTTTGAAGCGTGGCAACCTGCTCACCCACCGAGCCCTGTTGTAAAGTCTTTTGTATTGGGCTCCAGCAGTGTGCCGAGGCGTACCACGGCGCCAACCCTTGATTCTCTACTAAATAGCGAGCGTAGGCTAAGTTGCCATCAAGCGTATTGATATTGAGTCCTAGATTTTTGGCAGCATCGTTGTGAATAGCTGCTGCTTCTTGAAAGACTCCCACCATACCCCCAGTGCCACCATAGAGCGGATTTCCATACGTGTCGTACATATGGAAGTCCGACTCACAGCGCGCTATCTCAACCATTATGGGAATATCACTAAAGTAAGCACGCACACGAGCCTCGACATCGTCGGGATTAAATGGGTCGAATGCGCGTGAGGTCGTGGCAGTCTGCGCATCTATTGAGTCAGATGCTTGTTGGTCGGTAGAGCTTGCGGTTTGAGCCTGCGCCAAGTGCACAAAAGAAGGCGCCGCCCACAGTATCGCTGCCGCAAAGACACCGAGGATTATGCGGGGCACGTTTTTAGTATACCCTACTTTTTAGAAGTCGAGGACTAGGAAAGGTGTTTGCTCACCAATTTGGTCATTTCGAACATATTGACCTCGCCCTTACCACCAAAGACAACCTTGAGCTTTTCATCCGCGTGAATGTTGCGCTTGTTCTTCGGATCCTGAAGATCATGTTTCTTGATGTATGCCCAGAGATGCTTCACGACCTCAGAGCGAGGCATCGGCCCCTTACCCACAACCGCCTCGAGTTCTTCAGAGAGCGTCATCGGCTTCATAAATGCAGAATTTGTTTGTGCCATAGCAATAAAGTTACCTAAAAATAACGAGCTCCTATACTATACACCATATTTTTTGCTTGTCTCTAGAAGCGGCGGCTATCGTAAGCCCAGTGGAGGAGTGCTTGGCGCTGTTTGGAGTGGCAGCTCCAGTCGCCCGGACGGCAGTTTTTTCGAATCTGCGCGATGTGGCGCATCATGTTGGCCCAACGTTTTATTTGGCGCTCGTCGTCGGGGCCGCACCGCCCCATGTAGTAGCGGCAGTACCACTGGAACCAGCCGCGCGGGTCG
>CAYSPK010000018.1:0-5251 GCA_964432905.1 uncultured Candidatus Saccharibacteria bacterium
TGTAACCACCCCAACAGGCACGCCGGCCACCTACCAAGTGTCGGGGGAGCGGCTCGTGCCGCTTCTAAAACTCGCTTCGAGCACAGCGACCGTTTTTACGTATTATGATGGTGCCTATACGGGGGCGACCACATCTCTACCGCTTGCGCAGCCGGTACCTATCGCACAGGTGACGTATGTGCAAATGGCTCTCACGGTATTTACCCAAAACACAGCGACAGCGACCTCTACGTTTACCATGACCGCGGGAGCGACCATCCGCAATTTAAAAACAAATCTTGGCAACTAATGAAGCAGCTGCACCACACACCAAAAGGAGACGCGCTCGTCGGCATGCTCATGTTGCTCTTTCTTTTTTCGCTCATGCTTGTGCCTTTTTTGGACGTACTACGCAAAGAGCTCCAGATGGGGCCGGGGCGGGTGAGCCGCGAAGAAGCGTTTCAGATAGCAGAGGCTGGCATTAATTACTACCAGTGGCGTCTTGCGCATTTTCCGGCTGATTACCGCGACGGCACCACTACGCCGGGTCCCTATGTCCACACCTATGTCGACCTCACAACCCAACAGCCTATAGGACAGTACAGTCTCACCATCACACCACCCACTGTTGGCTCGACCATTGTGACCATACAGTCGACTGGGTGGACATTTACGCACCCAAACGTGAAGCGCACCATCACCGCGCAATACGGGATCCCTTCGCTCGCGACGTACTCTTTTTTGAGTAATGACATTGTGTGGATAGGTAGCGGGGAGACCGTGAGCGGCAAGCTGCAGTCAAACAATGGTGTGCGTTTTGATGGGGTGGGGAACGCACCGATCACTTCTGCAAAAACAACCTACAATTGTCCTCCAAGCCAGGGTTCTCCATGTCCCTCGGTCCAGAATGGTGTGTGGGGCGGTGCCTCTGCCGCGGTGCGGAGCTTCTGGCAATTTCCTGTGCCGGCAGTCGACTTTTCAGCACTCACCGCAAACCTCTCGACACTCAAAACAGCAGCACAGAGCGGTGGTATTTATCTCTCGCCCTCGAGTGCACAAGGGTACTCGCTTGTGTTTAACAGCAACGGCACCGTTTCTATCTACAAGGTCACCAGCTTAACTAGCAATACGACGGGATGGGATGTCTACGGAGCAGCACACAATGAGTACACCGACTACAAACGACGCACACTGCTTTCAACGCAGGCGATACCAGCAAACGGTATTATGTATGTCGAAGATACGGTGTGGGTTGAAGGTACCGTCAAGGGGCGTGTCATGGTGGCGGCAGCTAAGCTCCCGTATATCGCGGGGAGCGCCCCGACCATTTATATTCCTAACAACATTGTGTATGCAGCAAAGGACGGCACTTCGGTGCTTGGGCTTTTGGCACAAAACAATGTTGTGATCACCTACGGTGCGCCACCAGTGCTTGAAATTGACGCAGCAATCATTGCCCAAAACGGGTCAACACAATTTTTCTATTATCCGGGTAATCTCAAAACGAGCATCACTATTTTCGGCTCCATTATGTCATACGGACAATGGACTTGGTCGTGGGTTAACAACCAGGGGACAGTAACCGCGGGATACGCAACCACGAACGATATTTACGACAAAAACCTTCTCTATAGCCCGCCACCAAGCTTTCCACTTTCAACCAACGGGTACCAGCAGATTGGCTGGAGTAGTAATTAGGTATGGAACTACAACCGCTCCCAGCAGATGCGCATCCAAATCTGGCACACACAGTGCAAGTCCAAACGACGCAAGGTCCCAACCCGAGCTTATTTATGGCTGGGGTCTTGCTTGTGTGTGGAGTGTGCGGCTGGCTGCTCTATCTTGGCAGACGTTAGTTGATTTGTGTGGTAAGTCCGTAGACTGGAGAGATGATAGCGATAGCAAGAAACGCAACCGCGAGGCCCACAAACACAATAATGATAGGCTCGAGCATCACACTAAGATTTTGTGTGATGTTTTGTGTTTTCACTTCGAACATATCGCCAATATCACTGAGTGTTTCGGAGAGTGATCCAGACATTTCACCTGCTGAAATGAGTCGTGCAAGATAGGAGGGAATAAACTGGACGGAGTTTGGATACGAGGTAATCGCCTTGTAGAGTGACGCGCCTTCAGTGACATCGTTGTAGAGTTGCGCATAGAAGCGCTTGTAGAGTACAAACGTTGTCGAATCCTGCATCGATATGAGCGCTTGAGGAATTGCGATGCCGGCATGCATAAGAGACCCCATTACATAGCCAAAACGAGCAAGCTCCAGATCTTGAATAAGCACGCGCGCCACCGGGGCGTGCAGCAAAAAATGTTCGCCAATACTACGCGTCTTAGGGAATATGAAAGCAAAATAGATGAGTACCGCTGTGAATGCAAAGCCGCTCGGAACTACTATGATGCCCCAGTGAGAGAGAAAATCACCTATCGCGATGAGCGCGCGAGTACTCAAGGGCAATTGGCCACCGTTTTGAGCAAATACGCTCGTGAGGCGAGGGAAGATGTACCACATCATAAAAATGCCCACGCAGATGGTGATAAACAACACTATGGCAGGGTAGATGAGTGCGCTACGGATTTTCGAACGGAGTGCCTGTTCTTTTTTTTGCTCGTCCACGACGAGTGACATTTGTTTTTGCAGTTCCCCCGTCTCTTCACCGAGGCGCAGAAGAGCGACATAGCGCTCGGAAAGTAACTTACTTTTTTGGAGTGCGGTAGAAATTTTGCCGCCCGCGTCGATTTCTTGCTCAATGATACTTATAGATGCACGCATTTTTTTCCCATGGATTTCTTCTTTGAGGGTCGAAACAGCTTCTCGAATAGGGAGCGACGAGCGCATCAAGATGCTTAGGTTTTCTAGGAAAAATTCGTTTTCTTTTGCCATACTCTATTTGCTCTCCTCAAGTATTTTTGGTGGTAGTGCAACGCGTAAAAGTTCTTCAAAGGTGGTAATGCCAGCGTATACCTTGTCCAAACCATCCTCAAAGAAGCTCAAGGTGCCTTCTTGGCGCGCAGTGCGCTCAATAGCTTCGGCTGAAGGATCTTTAAGGATGATGTCCTCAATTCTAGGGGTCACTTCAATGAATTCGAAAATACCCGACTGCCCCTTGAAGCCTGTAGCGTTGCATTTGTCGCATCCTTTGCCTTTGTATACCACCATATCTTCACCTTTGAGGAATGGCTTTAGTTTTGGAAATTCTTCGATGATAGAGGCAATAGTGGCTGTTTCAGATACTTTGCAGTGCGAGCAGATACGACGGATGAGACGCTGTGCGATGATGACGGAGAGAGTAGAAGCAAGCAAGAATGGCTCCACCTTCATATCCAAAAGACGTGGTACCACGGTGGAGGCGTCGTTGGCGTGGAAGGTCGAGAGAAGGAGGTGGCCAGTGAGCGCCGCGTTGACTGAAATCTCCGCAGTTTCGAAGTCACGGATTTCTCCCACGAGGATAACGTCGGGGTCTTGGCGCACGACCGTGCGCAAGCCGCTGGCAAAGGTGAGCCCGGTCGCTTGGTTTACCTGCACTTGGTTAATACGTCCAATGCGATACTCTACTGGATCTTCAATAGTGGTGACGTTCACGCTCGAATCGTTGAGTAGGCGCAAAATAGAGTAGAGCGTAGTTGTTTTACCCGACCCAGTAGGGCCCACTGTCAGGATCATGCCGTACGGGCGATTGGCTATCTCGGTGAGGAGGGTTTGGTGTTTCTGTGACAAGCCGATGTCTGCGAGCGTGAGGGTGCGCAAATATTCACCCAATATACGCATCACCACCTTTTCGCCTGAGACGGTCGGGACGATAGAGACGCGCAAGTCGGCCGCGCTCGTACCTTTGTGGTAGCGGATAGCGCCGTCTTGGCTGCGCATGTGTTCGTCGATGCGCAAACGCGCTTCGATTTTTATGCGGTTGAGAATATTTTCATACTGTAGTTTTGGTAGGCTGCCTGCTTCTTCAAGCACTCCATCGATACGAAAACGCACGAGCACCTCGTTTTCTTGCGGCTCGAGGTGGATGTCAGAGGCGCGCAACAAAATAGCATCTTCAACAATTTGCTCTACTATTTCAGGCGCTACTTTCTGTTCATGCTTAATAATTTCGGTAAAGCGTACTGCGAGAGCTTCCTTGTAGAGAGGGAACGCACGCTCCATGTCAGAGCTAAAGGTCCATCCAAGGACTATTTTCTTTCCTGGGAAGAGACCTGCGAGCGCATCTTGCACCGGTTTGAGCTCAATTGCATCGGTGACAGCAACAATGTCGCCCGTGTCATCGACAAGGATGACACGATTTTCCTCCGCAAATGCTTTAGGGATTTTTGTTACCGTCGATTTTTGCGGTGGGTTTTGTGATATGTCGAGATATTTCGCACCAAGAGCCTCGGCTATAGCGTGTCCTAAGAGCCCCTTGTTGAGGAGTTCGCTATTGAACAGATACTCTGTGACTGGGCTATGGTGCGACTTTGCATACTCCTCAGCACGCGCCATGTCCTCTTCGCTCACATACTGACCTTTAAGGAGCGCGTCTCGAATGAACGCATCTTCCAGCTTGGTCACTGTTTTTTTGGGTTCTGGTTTGGAAGCGTCTTTTGGAGTAGCCATATACCTATTGTTTTAGGAATGTATTAACTCGCGCAAGGATCTCGGTGGGGGAGGCGTCCGCCTTCACAATATAGTCTTTTACCCCCATGCTTTTGACACGCGCGATATCTTCTTCTTGACCCAGATTCGACATGGCAAACACAGGTAGTGTGTTTTGCTGTTTTTGCAACTCTTCGAGCACGCTGAACCCATCACGTTTAGGCATCATAATATCAACAAGCATGAGGTCGAAATGACCGGCGCCAAGTGTGCGCAGCGCATCATCTCCATTGTAAACTACCGTGACGTCGTAGCCGGCATTTTTCAACTTCAAGCTCAGTACTGTGGCAAGCGCCTTTTCATCTTCAACCAAGAGGATGCGCTTTCCGCTAGGAGCGGATGGTGGTGTGGGTGAAGGTTGCGACTGTGGTTCTTGGAGAGGAAGCGTTTCTTTCGGAGGTTCTGAGTCTGTGTGCGGCGGTGCGGGCACCACAGGTGGTGGTGCGGATTCCGTTGCTTTTTGGGGCGTCTGTGTGGGCTCGGGTGGCGGGGTGGGGCTGAGAGATGCAAACGCTTCATCGATAACTGCAGAAGTCCACCCAACGCCGAGTAGTTCTTGGCGTATCATGTCATCAGGTACGCGCACAATTCTGCGTGTACGAATATACTGCACTACCTGCTCCTCCA
>CAYSPK010000018.1:5261-8503 GCA_964432905.1 uncultured Candidatus Saccharibacteria bacterium
CTTAGAAATGATACCACTCTTTACATATTGCGGCCTAACCCATAGGATGCAGATACGCGCGGTTAGCTCAGTTGGTAGAGCAACTCATTTACACTGAGAAGGTCGGGGGTTCGAGTCCCTCACCGCGCACCCGATGCCCGAGCCGGCTATTGTATTTGAAAATGATGACGTGGTGGTGGTAGACAAACCATCGGGCATGATCGTGCACCCCGACGGCACCCACGACTACCCAGCACTCACCCAGTGGCTCGCGAGCCGCTATGGGGAAGGGGGCTACTTTTTAGTACATCGTATCGACCGCGAGACCTCGGGCGTGCTTATGGTCGCCAAAACTGAGGCGGCCCATGCCCACCTCAAGGAGCAATTTCAAGACCGTGAGGTACGCAAGACGTACCGCGCCTTTGTGTACGGCGTCATTAAGGATGATCGCGGGATTATTGATAAACCGATTGGTGGCAGCCGCGGGGGCAGGGGGCCGCGCAGCGCACTGCGCCCGCACGGCACCACGCGCGAGGCGGTAACGGCCTTTCGTGTGCTTAAGCGGGGACATGACACGACCTATCTCGAAGTGATGCCCAAAACCGGCCGTACGCACCAGATCCGAGTGCACCTGGCCTCTATCCAACGCCCGATAGTGTGCGACCAGCTCTATGCGCCAAGCCGTCCGGGGCTCTTGGGCTTTGAGCGTCTGGCGCTCCACGCCTTTTCGCTTACCCTCACGCTCCCTTCGGGCGAGGAACATACCTTCGCCGCCCCCCTGCCACCCGATTTCCTCGAGGCCGAGAAAAAATTGCGTCCCTAGCTCGTTTGTGTTAGATTGTGCTGGCATGAAATCAGCGGTCAAAATTAGCCCAGTCAATATGAAGGCACGCGCCGAGATCGGTCTGCGCACCGGCGACACTGTGCGTGTCTGGCAAAACATTGTCGAGCTCAAAAAAGGTAAGGCCGCCAACAAAAAGGAGGTTGTCACCAAGAACGTCCGCAAGCAAGCGTTTGAGGGTCTGGTCTTGGCAGTCAAGCACGGCACCGAGCCGGGCGCGACCTTCACGGTGCGTCGTGTTGCCAGCGGGGTAGGGGTAGAGAAGATCTTCCCGCTCTTCTCGCCAATGATCGACTCTATCGAGGTCTTGCGCCGCGCGAAGGTGCGCCGCTCGAAGCTCTACTTTATCCGCGAGAAGGCCTCGCGCGACCAAAAGCGCGCTATGCGCAAGTCTATGCAAATGTCGCTCTCGACTGCAGACTTTGCCGCAGAGCCTGAGCCAGAAGTTGCCACAGCGCCGGCCGCAGAGGACCTCGTTCCCGCAGGAGAGGTCGTCGAGACGGTCACGGCAGAAACTCCTGTTGAGGAAGGGCTCGCCAACGAGACTCCTGAGGTAACGGCGCAGTAAAAAAGGCCGTAGCGCCTTTTTTGTTTTAGGGTATACTGCATTTGTTCGTATTGTTTGGTTTGCACATGCCCAGGTGGCGGAATTGGTATACGCGTATGCTTGAGGTGCATATGCCGCAAGGCTTGGAGGTTCGAGTCCTCTCCTGGGCACCACATGAGAACATCCGGCGGTGAGCCGGATGTTTTCGGTTACACTAGAGCTAATGCTTCAGTGGTTTGCACACATGGCGCTGTTTGATCCTGCAGGTCCAATCGCGTTTGGAGAGCGTAGTGTGTTATATATCACGCTCGCACTGTGCTCGGTCGTGGTCGTGCCTGTGTTTGGCATGCTGTTTCTTTTTGCGTGGCGGTACCGAGCAGGGGGCCCGCAGGCAAAGCGCAAGCACGAACCAAATTGGGACCATGACAGCGTGGCAGCTGAGGTGTTATGGTGGGCGATTCCTGCGCTCATCATCTTGTTTTTATCGGTGCTTGCGTGGAGGAGTTCACACGAGCTTGACCCTTACCAGCGGCTCCCCGGCGAGGCACTCGAGGTGCAGGTGGTGGCACTCAATTGGAAGTGGCTTTTTATCTATCCCACACTTGGTATCGCGAGTGTGAATGAGTTGGTTATCCCACAGCAAGTGCCCGTACACTTTTCACTGACAGCAGACGCGCCAATGAACTCTTTTTGGGTACCCCAGCTTGGCGGGCAAATAATGGTTATGCCGGGCATGTCTACGCAGCTTAATTTACGCGCTGATGTCCAAGGGGACTTCAACGGCCTCTCGGGCAATATCAGTGGCGCAGGGTTTGCGGGGATGCAGTTTACTGTGCGCTCGGTTTCGCAAGATGTGTTCACCCACTGGGTTGATACGGCTCGGCACACCGGGTCACCACTTACCACTGCGACCTACCCAACACTTGCCGCGACAAGCTCGTATGATGCGGTGCGCTACTTCGCACCAGTCGACACTAATTTGTATGAGACGGTTCTTAATGCGAGTATGGGTATGCACGGCGGCATGCCGCAGATGCACATGTAAGTATGAATTGGCACGCATTTCTTTTTGGTAGACTCACGCTCGATGCGCTTCCGCATAATGCGATAGCTGCGGGCGGTGCGCTATTTGAAGGTTTTTTTGTACTCGCGCTTTTGGGTGTCATAACATACTTTGGGGTATGGGGTTATGTGTGGCGCGAGTGGATCACCTCGCTTGACCATAAACGCATCGGTGTTATGTATATCGTCATCGCACTTATTATGTTTGTGCGCGGCGGCGCTGACATGGTGCTCATGCGCCTCCAGCAAGCGCTCTCGGTTGGAGATTCTTGGGGAATAGTGAGCGCGAATCATTTTCAAGAACTCTTCACCGCGCACGGCTCCATCATGATTTTTTTTGTTGCGATGGGGATGATGTTTGGGATCATCAACTTGGTGGTGCCGCTGCAAATAGGCGCGCGCGATGTGGCCTTCCCGCTCCTCAACAGTATTAGTTTGTGGTTGTTTGCTGCCGGTGCGCTTTTGGTGAATATGTCCCTGGTGCTCGGTGATTTTTCGGCGGCGGGGTGGCTCTCTTATCCGCCGCTTTCTGAATTGCAGTATTCGCCAGGTACCGGGGTAGACTACTGGCTATGGGCGCTCCAAATTGGCGGTGTAGGGAGTCTCCTTTCGGGTATTAATTTTTTCACCACCATTTTAAAGTTACGTTGCCGCGGCATGACGCTCATGCGCATGCCAATGTTCTCATGGACGGTGCTCGGCTCTATGACGCTTGTTATCTTCGCGTTTCCTATTCTCACCCTTACGCTCGCGCTCCTCTCATTGGAAAGAACGCTCGGGTTCCACTTTTTCACCAACGACGGGGGAGGACAA
>CAYSPK010000019.1:0-1241 GCA_964432905.1 uncultured Candidatus Saccharibacteria bacterium
CGAGTTCGAACGAACATGGGAAACTCCCAACATTGTTGCCGTGGTTACAATAAATTAATTATCGCATCTGTCAAGTCCTGTGGCGACACCGGTTGCCTAAAGGGCGAAAAATTCGTACTATGCAAACACATTGCCCGATCGTCTAACGGCCCGCCTCGCGTCGACGCGAGTCGAGGCAGGTAGGACAACAATCATGTATTTTGTGTACGTCCTACAAAGCCTGAGTGCGCCAAAAAGTTATGTCGGCTTTACCGACAATCTAGTGAGAAGACTAGGAGAACATAATGCGAGAAAGCATTTCTACACAAAAAGACATACTCCTTGGGAGATTGTCTATAGCGAGCAATATGATACATTGAGAGACGCCAGGGGCAGAGAAAAATATCTAAAATCTGCAGCCGGGCGAAGGTTTTTAAAAACAAAAGTTTTTGGAAATCTTTAAGTATTGCCCGATCGTCTAACGGTAGGACAGCGGCCTTTGGAGCCGTTAATTGGGGTTCGAATCCCTGTCGGGCAGCCGAATTTTCAGCCAGCAATGCGCCTCGGGCGCATGTATAAGTACAATTCGCTTCGAGGCCGCTTGGCCGAGAAGAAGTATTGCGATAGGTTCGGACTCCGAGGAGCTTATGAAAATCGAAGAAACACTTTATATAAAAATACTTGTCTGGGCATACAATCGACAGGAGTCGGGTTTTGCTTGGGGTGATCTAAAGACAGAATTTAATTTAACTTCTGAACAAGAGCAGTGGGTCCAAAAAATATTTCGATCAAATATGCCAGCAACTGATAATCTTTTTGATCATCCAAGCTATAACAATGAGACAAATTCTCACCTCTTTGTAATAACAGCAAAAGGCACCTCAGCGGCGATCGACTATCTCAATCTAAAAGAAGCAGAAAAAACAGGTAGACGCGCAGAAAGGATTGCCATTGTTGCTATTATTATTGGAGTGATTGTCGGTTTGGCTCAAATCTTGGTTCCATTATGCACAAAATAACCACATGGGACATAAAACAAGTCGCAATTTTTGTAGTCGTTGTGACAGTTACAATATGGGGCGCGAATGCTTTACTAAAAAAAGATACCTATATTGGATTCTATTATCCTGATGCGGGTAATTTATTTGATGATATACAGAGTAGTACATCATTCCACTCCTTACAGGATTGTCGTGCTTGGGTTAACGAACAAAAGTCTATTCACAATCCAGAGGGTACAAAACGAGATGATTATGAGTGTG
>CAYSPK010000019.1:1251-3195 GCA_964432905.1 uncultured Candidatus Saccharibacteria bacterium
TTTACAAAGTGGACAAAAACCCTATATGTGCGAGAAAACACTCGAGTAATTTTATTCTGAGAAGGGTCAAAATGGTACACTAGTAGAGTACAAGTTTTATGACAAGACGGATCGACAAGAAAAATTTAAATAAGCTAGTTGAACGGACAGTTATTTCCGTCGCATTCTTGGCAATTATTTACTTTATTTTCCTATGGACCAGGGAGGATTCTATAATGGAAGCCTACGGTTCAGGTATATATGGATGCCCTAGCGGAATGGAATCGTGTTATGCAATATGGCACAAGTATTTAGCTGATTATAGAAATGCCCAAATGTATAGTGGCTTTTTCGGTTTCGTTATGCCAGCGATCTTTTATGTCGGCAAAATCCTCATTAATTATATTTATCCTGAGGTAAAAACACCGAAATAGGAATCGCTCAAACAGACACAGCCGCTGCCGCCCCGGCCAAAGGGCGGCTTTTTCGTTTTTGCCGCGCCAGCTGCTACAATTTCACCCATGCAAACACCCATAGACGCGGATACCTTGTTTGATGAGCTCGGAGTGCCCGGCGCCCTGCGTGTATGGGCTGACGCCTACAGCAGCAGCGCCAAAGTGTGGCAGGGTCTCACTATTGTTGCAGGCCCCGACGCGGCGCGCTGCGCAGATTTTGTATACGCGCTACTGGCGCTACAGGTGCGCCAAGATATCACCGTGTGGGTACTTGATAGCGCTTCGCGATATACACTCCCCACATACCAAAGCTCGATTACACAGATGGCGCCGCAGGGTATCCAAGAGACGCTCGACACTATCCGCGAAGCGACCCGCTATGACCCGGACCTGCTAGCGGTTATCGACCCCTGCACCACCGAAGTGGCCACCCGCCTGTGCGAAGTGTCGCTTACCGGCCACCGCGTGCTCGCGACTCTCGAGGCCGGAAGTGGCCCCGAGGCGCTGCGCACCTTGTCGCTCATGGCGCCCGAGCTCTTGGGCATCACATTCGCGCATCTTATTTTTATCGGCCACACCTTCGAGGCGCTCCACACCTCGCCCGCAGTAGCCGCAGCACTCAGCAAGCACCCTCCAGAGATTGAAGATGTCTCGTTCGAACAGGTTGTATAAAACTTATTTCTCCAAATCGAGTACTTCGTCGATGCGGATTTTAGCGACGAAGTCTGGCACGTGGCTCACGAGGATCATCGCGCCCTGGTAGGTGTTGAGCGCCTCGGCGATGACCGGCAGGTGGCGAAAGTTGATATGGTTGGTTGGCTCGTCGAGGATAAGTAGCCCCGGCTTTAAGAGCACGAGCCGCGCAAACGCGACCAACCCTTTTTGCCCTTCTGAAAGGTGGCCGATTTTTGTGCTAAAGAGCTCGCCCGTGATAAGGAAGCTTGCCGCCACCGCGCGCAGCGTCTGCTCGTGTGGCCTATCCATCACCGCCGCGAGCTCTTGGTGGACTGTCTTTTCAAAGTCGAGGTTCGAAAAATCTTGGCGGTAGTAGCCGACGACCACACCCTTGGCTATAGTCGCGCCCTTTGCCTCGCCGCTGGCGAGCGATTGCAGGAGGGTCGACTTCCCTATCCCGTTGGGCCCCTGCAAGAGCAGGTGGTTGTTTTTGCGCAGCGAAATTTTGGTGGTGCGCTCGATCGCCTTGTGATTTTTTATCGTCTTGTAGCTCGAGAGCCCCAAGACCTCGCCCACCAACCCCTCTTGTGCGGGGATGGTGAAGGTGCGGATAGTTTTGTCCTCTTTGCGGACCTCGACCTTCTCCTCTTCGAGCTCCTCGGCCTTTTCGCGCATACGCTTGGCGACCATGCGCATCTGGCCTCCCTTGTTGGCAAAGAAGTTTGCTTTGTCTTTGTTGGCTTGGATCTCTTTAGCGAGGAGCGCGTTCTTGCGATTTTCTTTTTCAATACGCACTTCGATATCCTTCATCACGTCGAAATAGTAGCCCACGTAC
>CAYSPK010000019.1:3248-8417 GCA_964432905.1 uncultured Candidatus Saccharibacteria bacterium
AGGAACTCCGCATCGTGCGAAATGACAATGCAGGTCTTTGTATACTCGACCAAAAATTTCGTGAGATGCGCGATGCCAGCTTTGTCGAGGTTGTTGGTCGGCTCGTCGAGGAGGAGCAGGTCTGGGTTTTGGATGAGTGCGTAGGCCAAGAGCAGCCGCGCTTGCTGCCCACCCGAGAAGGTGCCCACCACCTTGTCGTGGTCGGCGTGGAGGTTGACCACCTCGAGCACGCGGTCGATGCGCGGGTCGATGTCATATACCTTTTTGGGGAATGCGGTTTGGAAGAAGTCGCGCACCGAAAGCTCGAGCTCTGCGCGCGGGATCACCTGGCGCGCAATAGCGACGGTGAGCCCGTGCGCTTTGTGGATGACTCCTTCGTCGGGCTCACGCTCGCCCGTGATGAGCGAAAAGAGGGTGCTCTTGCCAGCGCCATTTTGGCCCATGATGGTGAGTTTGGCGCCACGGCGCACGACAATGTCCCCCTCACGCAGAATGGGGCGCTTGATACCATACGAAAACGATACCTTTTCAAACCGAAGGATAGTTTCTTGTTTTGACACAGTTGACTAGTACTTCTGACTATAGTGTTTTATTATCCAAAAGACAAGCGTGTACACAAAAACCAGGAGTATACTGTGGGCATGAAAAAGAACACTTTTGCATATATAGAGATACTCTCGGGTTTGGGTATTGGGCTTGCGGTGTATTTGTTGTGGGAGCAGATCACCCACCTTCCATCCGTGTGCAATATTAACTCGACCATTAACTGCGACGCGATAATCTCGGGCCCAGTCTCGACGACCTTGGGGCTCCCGACGCCGATCTATGGACTCTTCGGGTACATTATCATCCTCCTTGCAGCCTACTTCCGCCGCACGACGCTCATGCTCAGTATGGCCACGTTTGGGTTAGCGTTTTGCCTGTGGATAGCGTATCAAGAGATTGTCTGGCTCCACGTTATCTGCCCTATTTGCATCCTCTGCCAACTCATTATGCTTGGCGTGTTTATACTCGCGCTTATGGTGCGCAAAGAAGCTCAGTAATTTACTCGCCCAAAATCCGATAGAGCGCGAGCTCCAGCGGGATATATGGGAGCGGCGCGCGCGCTGTCTCTAAAAGTGCGGTGATGAGCTCGGCGAGCATACCCGAGTTAATAGCGGCGCCATCCTTGCCGGCGAGCGTCTCGAGCACGCTAAGGTCGCTGCCGCTAAATTGGCTCGCGAGTTCGCTCTTGAGCGCAGGCGCAAAGCGCAAGAGGAGTACCGCGCGTACGCGCGCGAGCGCAAGGAGTATAAACACGCGTGGTTCAACACCGGCCTTGAGCGCCTCATGAAAATGCCCGAGTGCCGCAGCGCCATCCTTGGCAGCGAGCGCCTGCAAAAAATGATTGAGCGTCTGTGCGCGCGGCGCGCCCACGACCGCAGCCACCTCCTCTTCACTCAATTTTGAATCGCTCGAGACCGTGAGCACCTTTTGCAAAATCCCGAGCGTGTCACGGAAGGACCCCTCGCCCATGAGCGCGACAAGCTCTGCACCCGCGGGGCTCATGGTGGCCCCTTCGCGCTTGGCAACATCTATCACTAACGTCTTGAGCACGTCGTGCGAAGGTTTGGTAAAGGTGAATGTCTGGCAGCGCGATTGGATGGTCTCGGGTACGCGGTCGAGCTCGGTCGTCGCGAGCACAAAAATAACGTGCTCGGGTGGCTCTTCCAGCGTCTTGAGGAGCGCCTGCCACGCCTGCGGCGTGAGTGCGTGCGCCTCGTCGATGATGTAAAACTTATACTTTGATTCAAACGGGAGCGTCGCCACACCGTCGCGCAACTCGCGGATCTCGTCGATACCACGGTTGCTCGCGGCATCCATTTCATATATATCGCTGTCGGTGGTACCGAGCGCTCGCGCGAGAATACGTGCAGTTGAGGTCTTGCCGGTGCCGCGCCCACCCGCAAAGAGGTACGCGTGGGCGATTTTCCCCTGCTCGACCGCAGCGCGCAGCACGTTTGTGATATGCGCTTGGCCGCGCACTTCGTCAAACACGCTCGGACGATACTTGCGATACAGCGAAAGGCCGTGTCGCTCCATCGGCTCGGGGGTTACTTTAGCCATACGACAAAAGTATACCGCTTTTACTTCTTTTTGGCAGGAAGCTTTTTAGCTTTTGCGGGCGCTGCGGCGGCCTTGTGTGCTGCGTGCATGTGCACCCAAGTGTTCTTGAGATCTCGGGTCATCTCTGCCACCTCTGCAGCAGTGACGCCAGCGGCGCTCGCATAGCGGCCCACCACCTTCTCGACAATGGCGTAGTACTTCGCCTTATCAATATCTTTTGCCTTCTCAACTGTGGCGAGCACCTCGCCACGCGCCTTGAGCATGAAACTTTTTACCTGCTTGCGATGCTTCTTTGCATCCACCGAACCATAAAACCAGTATGCGCCCGCTGCCGCAGCTGCTGCCGCGACCGCTCCAGTAATACCAATAGTCTTCGCTACCGAATGTTTCTTTTCCATATGGGCCTATTGTACCAGATCCTCGGGAGGCGTGGTGCGCTTCGGGCGGCGTGGGCGTGGTGCCGGGCGCGGAGACGCGAGCATGCGGATAAGAAAATCGAAAAACGCACCACTGAGCGAGCGTATGCGCTCACCGCCCGAGAGCACATGGCCGCGCAGCGCGCCAAAGTCGCGCTCGATATCTTCGCTCGCCTTGTTGATGCGGCGTGCTACCGCGCGCACTTCGCGCACAATGCCGATGACGTACCAAAGGATAACTATCCAAAACAGCGCGAGCACAACAACCGCGACCGCGGTAATGATAAAAAAGATATTTGCGTGGAGAATGTCGTTCATATAGTACTAGTATACGCTGTGCGCAAAAAATCTTTGATAATGTCTTCGACTTGCTGTGCATTAGTCGTCTCCATGAGCTTCATGCGCAGCTCTTTAGCGCCGGGGAACCCTTCGACATAGGCTTTGAAATGCTTTTTCATGATCGCAAAGGACTTAATATCGCCGAGCAGCTCTTCAAAGAGTTTGGTGTGTTCGACGGCGATGCGCAAACGCTGTTCAAGTGAAAGAGGAACTTTCTGAAGAAAATGGTCTGGAAGCGTACAGCGCTCCTGGCGCTGACGCGGCCCGAGGACCTTTTCGGAAGAAAGTTCCTCTGAAACATTTTCCGCAAACAACCACGGCTTGCCGAAGATCGCGCGGCCGAGCATGACGCCGTCGGCGCCACTTTCCTCGGCTTTCTTTTTTGCATCAGCGAGGTCGAGTGCGTCGCCATTGCCGACGATGAGTGTCTTGGAGCCAAGCTCGTCGCGGATCTCGACCGCGCGCTTCACGCGCTCCCAGTGTGCGGGTACCTTCGACATCTCTTTGCGCGTGCGCGCATGGAGCGTGAGCACAGCAGGCTCACTCGCCAAAATTTTTGGTAGCCAGTCCTCTAAAATATCTTTGTTATACCCGAGCCGCGTTTTGACTGAGACGGCGATCTTATTCTCGCAGCCGCGCTTGGCGGTAGCGACCAGTGCTACCGCGAGCTCGGGCCTCAGTATGAGTTTAGCGCCCGCGCCCTGCGCCTCGACTGAGCGGTCGGGGCAGCCCATGTTGATGTCGATGCCGTCAAAGCCGAGCTCCAAGGCGAGGCGGGCCGCGTGCTCCATAGCCTCGGGGTCGCTGGTGAAAAACTGCGCGACTATGGGGCGCTCTGCCTCACTAAACACGAGGTCGCGCATGAGCTTGGCCTTTCCCTCGGGGGTGGCGCGCAAGAGCCCGTCGGCCGAGACAAACTCCGTCCATATCGCTTGCGGCCCGTGCGGCTTCGAATACTTGGCGATGATACGTCGAAACGCCGCGTCGGTGACGTTAGCAAGCGGCGCTAATACAAAAAATGGTCGCGGCAAATCTTCCCAAAAATTACGCATATGCCCACCTTACTGGTTTTTGAGCTTGTAGTACAGTTTGGTGCCAAAGCGCAGGTCGAGGTAGCTAAAGTCACTTAGTGGGTGTGCTTTAAAAACATCGGCAGTGAGCGCGAGCGAGAAGCGCTCTAAGACGTCGCCCGCGTCGGCACTCGCGGCAAACTGGAGCTCAAATCCGTTGGTAAACGTGGCGTGCACATCGCCCGCCTCGTCGATATATATAGTAGAGAGTGTGAGACTCTGGTCTTTAGCAATGGTGGCAAGGAGCGTCGTGAGTGAGTGAAAAGTCTCCGCCGGTAAAAACTGCCGCGGCAGGCTCTCGCCCGCGCCGCCAAAATAGCGTTGGTACACATCGTCTGAGTAGACAACCGCGGGCGCGTAGATGACGCCGTCTTTGTCTATGAGGTAGCAGGCACCGCTGGATGAGGCGACCGTGGCGCCACACCACAACGCCGCGGGCGAGCGCTCGGTCACGCTGACCGCAAGCGAGGTAAACGTTGATGCCCGTATCGACACCGTCGCGAAGGCAGGAAATTGCTGCAAGAGGTCGTGCTCGATAGCGCGGCGCGGATAGAGGAAGATATTGCTCTTTGCAAATACGTAGAGATAGCCGCCGGTGATATGCTCATGCACCGAGCGCTCGACAATCTCCGACTGGACCGTCTTTTCGCCGTCGATGGTGATAGTTTTGATACGCAAAAACGGCAGCCACGAAAGCCCACACAGTATTGCCAGAAAAATGATGAGCGCGCCACACCAAAGCGCGACATACACTACGCGGCGCTTACGCCGCCTCACCCTCAGCTTCGACTCTACCCGAATCACCCGCGCCATCTCGTAGATTTTACCCTATTTTCCTACCTATTCCCTTTTTATAAATTTGTGGTATTTTGTTTTCAGACCGCACTCCCGCGGCAAACGGAGACCTTACATGGAGCATTGCATCGTATTTCTCGCAGATCCTGAGCAATCAGACCCGAGAAAAAAATTCCTCGCACTGGTGTTGGGCATTAGCTTCCTCGAACTTCCTGAAGATGCGGGAATGGAAATACTCCATAGGCACTATCCAGAAATATCGCCTGATTGTAAAATTTTGATGCGTAAGCCTTTACCTGAAACTCTCGCCGGAAAGATTATCGCCGACCTTTTTAAGGAGGGCGACGGGGGTATTATATCGGACCTCCTTTCAGAGATGGGAGGACTCGCGCATTCGTTCGCCAAAGAAACAATACCGCTCACGTCGTAACCCCAAACCAGGG
>CAYSPK010000020.1:0-8396 GCA_964432905.1 uncultured Candidatus Saccharibacteria bacterium
CCGGCACTCGTAATGTGGGGGAGCGGTATGGACCGGAGCTGGTCAACCCGTAAGGTCTATGGACGTAAGTCTTGTAAATAGGCCAGAGACCAATTATCTATCGCGCTTCAAGTTAGTCTTGGGCGCGTTTTCTTATATAATGGCCCGGGCAGAACAGGGAGCCGCGCTGTGGTGGTTGTCGTATTTTGCGAAATACTCAACGTTCAACTCACACCCTATTATGTATGTGAGGAGATGAGCTTCGGGGATCGGGCTGGATTTGCGTCGGCTATGCAGGAGCTGGTGGCACAGTCTGAGCATAAGAGCCGCGTGCACCTTATACGGGTATTCGCGGAGACAAGAGCGGAGCTGGAGAAACTCGGCTTTGTGTCCGAACAACTAAATACTCCCGCAGAAGAAGGGGATCCGTTTTGGGTTTATATGGAAACCTCAGAACTTTTTGAGGCTTGAGGAGCCGCCCCACGGGCGGCTCCCTGCTTTTGAGGCCCAAACAGTTGCTTTTTTAGGCGATTTCCGGTATAGTCTTTTCGTTATGGCAGAAGCGGTAACCAAGGCAAAAACGACCAAAAAGGCGGCTCCCAAGGAGCCGAAAGTAGCTAAGGAAATGGCGAAGGAATTCGCTGTGATCGCCACGGGCGGCAAGCAGTACCTCGTCGCCGAGGGCGACACCCTCAAGATCGAGAAGATCTCGGGTGAACACCAGGTGGGCGACAAGGTTGTCTTCGACCACGTCCTCCTCGTCGACAACGGCCAGGACACCACTATTGGCACCCCGACTATCCCGGGCGCTAAGGTCCAAGCCGAGATAACCGCCATGGGCAAGGCTAAGAAGGTCACCGTCATCAAGTACAAGGCTAAGTCTAACTACTACAAGAAGCGCGGCCACCGTCAGCCTTTCTTCGAAGTCAAAATTTTAAACCTTAAATAAAAATCCGGCCATCAGTCGGATTTTTTAATTTCTTGAATTGAGGGCGCTTGAAATAGTGTCCGGGTCGGCATACTCGAGCTCTGAGCCGGTCGAGAGCCCGCGGCCCAGCGACGAAATTTTAAAGCGCAGACCCTCGGCGATGGGGAGGAGTTTTTCCTGCAGCATGCGGCGGGTGTGGTCGCCTTCGGTCGTCGCTGAGAGACCGAGGATGAGCTCCTGGAGATGGTTTTGCTGCGCTGCATCCTGCTCGACGCGCTGCAGCAGCTCGCGTAGGCGGATATGGCGCTCGGGCTCTTCACTAGCGAGTGGTATCGTACCACCAAGCACGAAGTAGAGGCCGCGAAAGCCGCTGCGCTCGACGTTGTCGATGTCGGCGTCCTTCTCGACGACAAAGAGCGTCGACTTGTCGCGGGTAGGGCTCGCGCAGGTGGCGCAAAAACCGTTTTTGTCGGGTGACTTCACGAACCAGCGAAAACACAGTTTGCATTGGTTGGTTTGGGCGCCGAGTGTGCGGATGGTGTCGGCGAGTGTTACGCGGTAGCCTTGCTGCTCGGCCAAAAGATATTGCACAAAACGCCGCGCCTGGCGCGGCCCAATGCCGGGGAATTTTTCAAACAAGTCAGTTAATTTTTGAATGGGGTCCATGGTAGAAGGTTTGCTGCACAAAATTAGTTTCAACCCGCTTATCAGAAATCAGTGAGCGATGACTCGAAGCTCGACATGTCAGACTTCTCGAGCGTGACAAAAGTGGTGCGCTTCTCGTCGAAGTATAGTTCGATAGACCCCACGGGGCCGTTGCGGTGCTTTTCAATGAGGATCTCGGCGATGTTGGGGCGGTCGCTCTCGGGGTTACGCTTGTCGTCGCGGTGGATGAACATCACCACGTCTGCGTCTTGCTCGATAGAGCCTGAGTCGCGCAGGTCCGAGAGGCGTGGTTTGCCACCGCGCTGCTCCACAGCTCTCGAGAGCTGCGAGAGTGCCAAGACTGGCACATCGAGTTCGCGGGCTAAGTTCTTGAGCGAGCGGGAAATCTCGGTCACCTGCTGGACCATAGAGTCTGAGGCGCGGGTATTGGTCGGCACCATAAGCTGGAGGTAGTCGACGATAAGGAGGCCTAAACCATTTTCGCGCTTGAGGCGCCGCGCGACTGCGCGCATCTTGAGGATGTTGGTGCCGGGCGAGTCGTCGATATACACTGGCGCTGCTGAAAGTTTTTCATACGCGTCTTTGATGCGCGTCCAATCTTCGGCGTCGTTGATATGGCCCGTGCGCAAGTTCCACGAGTTGACGCGCGCCTCGGCCGAGACCATACGATCGACCAGCTGCTGGGCGCTCATTTCGAGTGAGAATATACCGACCGGCACCTGATGCTGCACACCCGCTTGGCGCGCGATGTCGAGCGCAAAAGCAGTCTTACCCATCGAAGGACGCGCAGCGAGGATGATAAGGTCAGACTTCTGGAGTCCGGCGAGCATGTTGTCGAGGTCACGAAAGCCGGTGCGCACGCCGCGCAGCTCATCCTTGTGCTCATGGAGATGTTCGAGGCGTTGCCACGCGCCCGAGAGCGTCTCGCGTAGCGAAACAAATTTTGAGAGGGTGGGGGAGGAGGTCACCTCATAGATTTTCTTTTCTGCTTTGTCGAGTGTTTCGTCAAGCTCCTCGGCTTCGTCGTAGCCAAGCTCGGCGACATACTCGCCCGCGTCGATGAGCGAGCGGAGCATAAACTTTTTTTGCACCTGATTGGCGTAGTGCAGGGCGTTGCTCGCAGCGGGCACCTCGCTTGCGAGCTCGGCGAGGTAGGAGACGCCGCCGATTTGCTCAAGCGAACCTTCGTCGCTGAGGCGCGCCCGCACACTTTCGATATCAATGGGCTCGCTCTTACCATACAGAGCGATCATCGCGCGGTAGATGATGCGGTGTTTCTCGCTATAAAACGCATCTTGCGAAATGATGTCACTTACCTCAAACATGCCCTCCGGGCGGATCATAAGCGCGCCCAAGAGCGCCTGCTCGGTTTCTATGGTCTGCGGCGGCATGCGCAGCTTTTTGTCTCCTTTACTCGACGGACTAGCCATTACCTATAAGAGTACTCTTCTATGCGCAGAAGGGAATATGGACAACCCCGTGGATAGATTGGGGATAGTTAATCCTCTATAATTTCTGAAGAGCCATCAGGATTGTCTTTCACTGTAAAGCCCTTGCTTTCGATCTCTGCACGATATTGGTCAGCTTTTGAAAAATTTTTATTTTTTCGTGATTCAATTCTTCCAAGCACGGAGCTTCTTATTTCGTCTGGTACATTTTCCGGAAGTGGAACGTTAGGAGTGACAACTATTTTTTTATTGGCGCGGACTTCGCTTAGCCCTAACCCGAGTATAGCGTCGGCGAATATGAGCCCTTCTAATTTTTCAGTATTTGAGACGCTCTGATCTTTTACCAAATCCCACACGAGCGCGATGGCAGCTGGTGTATCAAGGTCGTTGCCGACAGCAGTAAGGAATGCTTGTTTGAAATCAGCAGCAGCGTCTTCGCGGGCGTTGGGGGCGATACTGGGCGGAGTCGTTTTTAATTCTAAATACATGCGTTGCAGACGAGTGAGTGCCGTCTCGGCCGCGGCGAGTGCGTCCCAGGTGAAGTTCGCTTGAGTGCGGTAGTGCGCGGTGAGGAACCAATAGCGTAAGCTCCGTGGGTTAATGCCGCGGTCGACAATGTTGTGTACATAAATAGTATTGCCGAGCGATTTTGAAATCTTCTTGCCCTCGATGGTGATATGGTCGCGGTGCAGCCAGAATTTTGCAAACTGCTTGCCGGTCGCTGCCTCGGCCTGCGCTATCTCGTTATTGTGGTGTACGGGGATATGCTCGACGCCGCCGGTGTGGATGTCTATTTGCTTGCCGAGGATAGTGAATATCATCGCGGTGCACTCGATGTGCCACCCGGGGAAGCCGAGCCCCCACGGGCTTTCCCAGCCGAGCTTGTCGTCGGACTTCCAGAGGATAAAGTCATAGGGCCCGCGCTTTTCGCTGTGAGCCTCGACGCGCGCCCCCACACGCTGCCCGGCGAGGTCTATATTGCCGAGCTTGCCGTAGTTTTTAAATCGCGAAACGTCAAAGTATACGCCGTCGCTCGTGCGGTAGGCGTAGCCTTTTTGCTCCAAGGCTTCGATAAGGCTGATTTGCTGCGGGATATAGTCACTCGCGCGAGGGAAGGTGATTTTTGAGCGGTCCACCCCAAGTGCGTCGAGGTCGGCAAAATATTCTTCAGTATATTGCTCGGCGAGTACACGCATGTTGGCGAGGCTTATCTCCATGCCGGCCGCGCGCAAGCCGATAGTCATTTTGTCATCACCTTCGTCGGCGTCTGAAGAGAGGTGGCCAAAGTCGGTAATATTGATAACTTGCGTAACACGGTAGTTCCACGCTTCGAGCGTGCGGCGCAGCACATCGGCGAAGACCGCCGCGCTCATGTTGCCGATGTGCTGCGTGCCGTAGACGGTGGGGCCGCAGTTGTACATTTTTACCTCGCCCGCTTTGAGTGGCTGAAACTCCTCCAACTCGCCGGAGAGTGTGTTGTGAAATAAAAGCGGTGGTACGGATGTGTTTTTTGAGGTTCGAAGAAAGGCAAACATGGTTTTAAAGTAAATCTTTAGACTTGAAATATACGAAAAACGTGAGAGAAATGCCAATAACAGCGCTCAGTACTATCCAAAAACCATATGGACTATCCATAAGAGGAATGTGTGACGATGACATACCGAAGAGTTGCACCAGTGAGGTTATAGCAAAAAACACAAGAGCAAACGCAGAGAGATGCTGCATGATGTCATTTTGTTTAGTCGAGACGAGCGCATTGTTGGTCTCACGCAGCTCGACGAGCGCTTCGCGCAGGCGCGCGAGGCGGTGCTCAACCTGCTCATACGCGCTAAGCAGCTCATGCGCATAGAATGAGAACTCAGCACCAAAAAAACGAGCACCTACGGGCTCAAATGAGCGCAGCATCTCTCCGTGTGACAGCAGTGATTGGCGAAAGTCGTGGATGAGCCGACCGACGTGCGAGAGGCGCTTCACCATTTGCTTTTCTTGGCCGGCAAAGATGTGTTCTTCAATATCCCCGAGCCGACGCTCGATAGAGGCACATTCGTGTCCGAGCGCGCTGTAAAGACTGCGTGTCATGGAGACAAACAGGTGCCCGCCGTGCGTAGCAGAGACGTTTTGTCCAAGCACGGTGTCAACGGCAAACGTCTTAGCAAACGAGTGGAGCGGGTCGAGCATCAGGTAGCGTGTTGTGATGAGACAGTCCTTCCCGATGATGAAGTCTATCTCGTGCTCATTTTTACTGGGTCCTGTATGGAGAGTGGGGAAGTGGAGTATGACATAGAGCGTTGTGCCGCTGCGCTCAACCTTGGAGCGGAAGGAGGGGAGCAAGAGTTCTTCTGCCATCGCGGGGTCGATTGAAAATTCGCGCATGAGTGCCTGGACTTCAGCGGGGGTTGGTGAGACGCAGTCGATCCAGGTGAGATGGCCTTTGGTATAGCGCGCAAGCATATGGGCAGTATACCATTTGCTGAGTGTGTGTTTGCTTGTGGTATACTTTGATCGATATGTTAAAAACTCGCATACAAGCGCTTGGTATTCTTAGTGCGCTCGTGCTCGCGTTTGGTGCGGGTGCGTACTTTGGGCTTTCAAGATCGCTCCATTCGTGGGCTTATGCACAGACTTTGGGTGGTGTACAGCCAAGCGATGTCGACATGGCGCAGTTTTGGCAGGCCTATCAACTGCTCAACCAAAATTTTGTTGTGACCCACGCCTCGACCACCTTCCCGACCAAGCAGGAACAGGTGTATGGCGCCATCGCGGGGCTTGCATCAAGTTTTGGTGACCCGTACACCGTCTTTTTCCCACCGTCCGAGGCGCAAATCTTTAATGATGATATCAAGGGGTCCTTTGGCGGTGTTGGTATGCAGATCGATAATGACACTAAAGGGAATGTGGTGGTGGTTGCTCCACTGAAAGATTCTCCAGCCCAAAAAGCAGGCATACTTGCGGGCGATATTGTGCTCAAGATTGGTGCTACATCGACCGCGGGCATGGTTGCCGACCAGGCAGTCAAAATTATCCGTGGCCCTATTGGTACCACGGTGACCATTACTATTGGCCGCCAAGGTGAGACGAAGCCACTCGTCTTCAACATTGTGCGGGACACCATCAATGTTCCTGTTATCGACGGACAGGATTTGGGTAACGGTGTGTATAAAATTAGTCTGTATAGCTTTTCTCAGAATTCAACCGACCTCTTCCGCACAGCACTACGCAGCTTTGTGCAGTCGGGTAATCACAAACTCTTGCTCGATTTGCGCGGCAACCCAGGTGGTTACCTCGACGCTGCGGTCGACATGGCGAGCTACTTCCTGCCCGTTGGCGCGCCTATCGTGACCGAGGACTATCGCGGCAAACAGACCAACAATGTCCATCGCAGCCTCGGGTATAACGTGTTCGCAAATGATCCGCAGTTTAAGATGGCGATTCTCATCGACCAAGGCTCGGCTTCTGCATCTGAAATTCTCGCGGGCGGCTTGCAGCAGAATAATGTCGCCAAGCTCATAGGTACCCGCAGCTTCGGTAAAGGCTCGGTGCAAGAGCTTATGGATCTTGGCAATGGTGCTGAACTTAAGGTGACGGTCGCGCGCTGGCTCACACCAAACGGCTCGTCTATCTCAGACGGCGGTCTGCATCCTGACATTGAAGCCACAACGACGGCCGAGCTCGCCCGCGACCCTAAGAAAGATCCCCAAACCCAAGCCGCTATCAAGTATCTATTGGGGCAATAAAATAAAACAGTTGTCAACTTTGCCTGAGGGTGGGGGAGTCTGTTACAACTAGAAGTATGAAAGTCATACTATTGAAAGACGTGCGTGGGGTAGGGCAGAGGCATGAGGTAAAAGACGTAGCTGACGGCTATGCTATTAATGCCCTCTTCCCGACCAAAGCGGCCGAGCCCGCCACTCCCGAGAAGATCAAGCAGATCGAGACCCAAAAGGCGGCGCATCAAGCCGAGCTCCACAAACAGGAGGAGCAGCTGATCAATAAACTCCAAATGCTACGCGGCAAGACGGTGACACTCTCAGCCAAAGCGACCGAGAAAGGCGGCCTCTTTAAAGCCGTGGCCGCGAAGGATATTGCAAAGGCGATTTTAGGTCAGCACTCGCTCGAGATCCCGGAGTCCGTTATCGCGCTTCCTGAACATATAAAAACGACCGGCGAGCACATTGCTCAGCTGGTTCATAAAGAAAATAAAACTCCACTTACTGTAGTGGTTGCAGCTGCTTAAAGTAAAGTTGGCTTGTTTAGTTTGCAGGAGTGACGTCTACCGCCGAGCGGGTGGTCGACTTGCCGTTGAAGTTGTTCTTGCGGACGTTGCGGAAGGAGACGATGCCGTCGATAAGGGCGAAGATAGTGTGGTCTTTACCGAGGCCGACATTGAGACCTGGGAGCATACGGGTGCCACGCTGGCGCACGATGATGTTGCCTTTTGCCGCCTTTTGGCCAGCAAAAAGCTTCACACCCAAATACTGTGCGTTTGAATCGGTCAGGTTTTTCGCTGTTCCGCCGGCTTTCTTTGATGCCATACAGGGGCCATACTAGCACAAAAGGGGGTTTTAAGGCAAGCTGTACGTATCATGCTCGTTATAGACATAGAAGCCAGTGGCGTTGATTACCAACAGTGCTCGATTATCAGCCTTGGGGCGCTCGATTTGGCTCATCCCGAGCGGCAGCTCTATGAGGAGTGCCGGATATGGGACGGGGCCCATATAGAGCCCGGGGCGACGGCCGTCCACGGCATGTCTGACGAGGCTATTACCGACCCAAAAAAGCAGTCTGAGGCCGATTTGGTGCACAAATTCATCCAGTTTGCCCAGGGCTCTGAGGATACCACCTTTGCCGGCCAAAACGTGTCTTTTGACCGTGATTTTCTCCAGGCGGCGGCCCGTAGGGCAGGGCACACGGAGTGGAAATTTGCCCACCGTACCATAGACACCCACACCCTGTGCTATATGCACATGATTAAAAGGGGAGTGCCTCCCCCTCTGGACCCTGTCAAAAAGCACTCAGCACTCAACCTCGACGCCGTGCTCAACTACTGCGGCATCCCGCAGGAGCCCAAGCCTCACAACGCATTGACGGGTGCTAAAAGTCATGCTGAAGTTATATCTCGTCTCTTGTACGACAAAAAGCTCCTACCGGAGTTCTACCAATTCGCAATTCCTTGGCTTTCTTAGTAGAATCCCTCATATACGGGCTGTAGTATACCGGTAGTACGCGTCCATGGGGTGGATGTAGACCGGGTTCGATTCCCGGCAGCCCGACAGCAGGTCGACAAAGGCCACATAGTTTAGAAAAGGCGAGTCTTGGCAGAGCTCGCCTTTTCTGGTGCGCCCAGAATGCCAAAATATGTTGCTATATAAAGGCAT
>CAYSPK010000021.1:0-8117 GCA_964432905.1 uncultured Candidatus Saccharibacteria bacterium
TCGGTAGCATCCGAGGGCACCGTGCCATTGTAGCCATAGCGGTTTACGAGCGGCATGCGCGCTTCAATTGAACAGTAGAGCCACTTGTTACCCAACCGCTGCGAAAGACCTTTCAGAAAGGTAGAGAAATAATCTTTAGTTTCGGCATGCTTTGCCTCAAAGTCGATATCGATACCGTCGTAGCCGCCACTCTTCACGAGCGCTGCAATTTCATCCTCAAGTGCAATGCGTTTTTTCGAATCACTGAGTACTGCATGGATCAAGTCACCGCTCCCCGACATAACGGTTGGGATAACCCGTACCTTTTTTGCTTTAGCAGCAGCGATAAATGACGCCCATGGCTCCTGAGTGAGGCCGCCCGCATCATAAACGGTGCCGTCGCTCTTGAGCGTAAGCACAAATGGGCTCACTTCTGTCATTTGCGAAAGGTGCGGGAGCACATCTTGTGTGCCGGTCGCCTCGCGCCAGTATGGTATCCAGCCGCCCGACTCAAGCGCGCCGGTCCACAGCGGACCCGCGGTTTTACCAGTGAGTTCGCGTGAAGAGAGTGGCTCTGCGGGGCCAAGTGCGGCCTGGGTCTTAGGACCAACAACGCCATACGCACTGCCTGCACATACTATTTTTTTGTCGCATTGAAACTTTTTGACCGCAGAGAGCGTCGAGGGACCAAAATAGCCAGTAGCAGCGACCGTTAGATATCCTTTTGCTATGAGCGTTTGTTGCAACGCGGTGACATCGTCGCCGCTCATACCGCTTGAAAGCGTACGCGTAGCGGCGTATACAGGAGTAGTGAGTACTAGTAAGAACACGAAAACACCCAGAACCCGAAAGAGTTTCGTTATCATACTTCTAGTATACCCTACGAGCACGTGGTAGAAAACCTACCCCTTTCGTTTCATTTTGGAGCGTTCGATTTCGGTGAGACCTTGCTTGCGCAGGCGGACACTCTTCGGCGTTACTTCGAGATACTCATCTTCAGCCATGATCTCGAGCCCGCGCTCGATAGTGATTTCATATGGTGGTACGAGCATGATAGCTTCGTCAGAACCCGAGGCGCGCATGTTGGTGAGCTGCTTACCCTTGGTCGGGTTTACCGTCATCTCTTCACCCTTGCTGGTGTTGCCGATGACCATACCTTCGTACACTTCGACACCCGCGCCAATGTAGAGCACTCCGCGGTCTTGGAGATTGTAGAGCGAGAAGCCAAGTGCCTTACCGCTCGCCATAGAGATCATCGAGCCGACGGCGCGCTTGGTAATTTCGCCCGCGTATGGGCGAAACTCGACAAAGCGCGACGAGAAGATACCCTCACCCTTCGTGTCAAGCACAAACTGGCTACGGTAGCCCAGGAGCCCGCGCGTTGGACCTTCAAAAATGAGACGCACCGAGGTGTCGTGGACATGCATATCTTTGATGATGCACTTGCGCAGGCCGAGACGCTCCATGACCGCGCCTTGAAACTCGGTCGGCGTATCGATGACCACCTCTTCAAATGGTTCGTACTTCTCCCCCGCCTCTTCGTGGAAAATCACTTGAGGCTGGGAGACCTGCATCTCGTAGCCCTCGCGGCGCATGTTCTCGAGGAGGACAGCGATGTGGAGCTCGCCACGGCCCGAAACTTTATAGGCGGTATCGTCCGAGAAATCGATCTTCAACCCGACGTTGACCTCGAGCTCGCGCTCAAGGCGCTCGCGGATCTGGCGGCCGGTCACGAACTTGCCTTCCTTGCCAGCGAAGGGCGAGTTGTTTACCAAAAAGTTGAGTGTAATAGTTGGCTCATCAATAGCGATAGCCGGGAGCGGCGCCGCGTCGGCGACATCCGTCACCGTCTCGCCGATGAAAATGTCGGTGAGGCCGGCGATGAGCACAATGTCGCCCGCGCCCGCCTGGGGCGTTTCGACACGCTGCAACCCGTTAAACGTAAAAATCTTCAAAATCTTGCCGCTGCGCGTCTCGCCACTGGGCTTTTTTACAAACACCGGCTGCCCGGCCTTGACGGTACCTTCATAAATGCGCGCGATGCCGAGGCGGCCCAAAAAGTTGTCGTAGCCGAGGTTGAATGGCTGCATGCGCAGCACCGCGTCATGCATCGCTTCGTGCGAAGCTGGCGGCACATGCTCGAGCACCACATCAAGGAGCGCGGTGAGGTTGCCGCCGCCAGTCTCAGCCTTTTGCAAGACTTCATCCACAGTCTTCCCCGCTATACCCTGGCGGCCAATAGCATAGACGACGGGGAAGTTCGCCTGCTCGTCATTAGCGCCAAGCTCGAGGAAAAGCTCCAACACCTGCTCTTCGCAGCGCGCCGGGTCGGCGGCGGGCTTATCAATCTTGTTTATAACGACAATAGGATGAAGCCCGAGCTCGAGCGACTTCTTGAGTACAAAGCGCGTCTGGGGCATCGGGCCCTCTTGGGCGTCAACGATGAGGAGCACCGAGTCTATAGAGCGCAGCACGCGCTCGACCTCGGAGCCAAAGTCGGCGTGGCCGGGGGTGTCGACGATATTGATTTTAGTACCTTTATATTGGAGGGATGCGGGCTTGGAGTAGATGGTGATGCCGCGCTCACGCTCGAGGTCGTTGGAGTCCATAGAAACACCCGCCTCGGTGGCGCCGTTTTGGGCAAGCAAAGCGTCGGTCAAGGTAGTCTTGCCGTGGTCCACGTGCGCGATGATGGCGATATTGCGTATTTCCATAAATTGAGACTCGCCCGCCTTGGGAGGGCCATAATAAAAAGCCGCGGGCGGCTTCAGACTTCGAGAATACCACAAAAAAGTATAAAAGAAAATACTTACTGCGGGAGCATGGCGGAGGCCTGCTCTTTGATCATCTTTTCGATCTTGCCTTCAAATACGCGCCACAAAAGCGGGAGCTTCGCATCGACAATAAAGTCGGTGTCGGTCACGCGCAGCGTGCCCGTGATTTGCTTGCCCTGGGTCGTGAAGGCAAAGGTGAGCATGGAGTTATTCCACTCTTCTTTATCAATAGTTACTTGGCCGGCCATGTGCGGGCGGGCGTCAATGAGCGCCTTCTTCACGCGCGCAGTTGCGGCATCCTTATTTGTGCGATGTGGTAGTTCGATGTGCATTAAAAGAGTCTACCATAGGAGTAAGAAAATAGAAGAGGTTTTTGTTATCAAAATACAAAAAAGTGGTCGCCAAGACGACGACCACTCTGCCCTTCAATCCGTGGGCAAGTCATCTTGCCACCCACAGATTAAATCCACTTTCGTTGTTACAGTAAATTATTAATAAGTATATGTCAAGCTCTCTTTTTCTTTTTCACCTTCTCCTCATCCGCGACGCGCCAGAGGTACCAGGAGGCCACCGAGGCATACGAGCGCCACGGCTTTGCCAGCTGCTCCATCTTTTTTGGCGTCGGGAGTTGGCGCAGCTTGTAGAGCGCTTTGAATCCTTTTTGGATACCGAGGTCGCCTACGGGGAGTACATCGAGCCGCTCCAAGGTCGTAATGAGGAACATATGCGCCGTCCACTCCCCTATCCCTTTGACGCGCACGAGATGTTCAATCACCTCATCGTTGGTCATCGTGGGTAGCAGCGCCTCGTCTATCGTGCCATCGGTGCACTTTTCGGCCAAGTCGTGTATATACGCAGCCTTTTGCCCCGAGAGCCCCGCCGAGCGCAGCGTCTCTGTAGGAGTCTTGCGCACCATCTGCGGCGAAGGGAACGCCTCGCCCGGGTAGAGCGCGACAAACCGCGCCATGATGGCCGCGGCGGCCTTGCCAGTCACCTGCTGGTAGATGATGGAGCGCACGAGCGACTGAAACACGGAGTGCACTTCGCGCTTGGGCGGCCTGCCATAGCGCTTGATAAGCGGCGCAAAGAAGGGATCATTTCGCAACACGGCGAGCGCTTCGTCCATGCGCCCACTATACCAGAGTGGCGCGTATATATGTTGAAACCTTTAGAGCCCGCCGTGGTTCTAATAGGCGAATGAAAAGCTAACCCCTGGACAAAATAGTATGGAATTGCTGTCTTGAGCCGGGAGGCTCCGCTACCGAGGTACGCGGGGCCTCCCGGCGCGTTTGGCCTTATATCTCGGCGCGCACAAAGCGCGGCAGCAAGTGCAGATTTTTATACAAAAGGCGCGTTTTGGCAGACACTGTCTTGATGTTCCCCACCTTTTTGCGGCAATTTTTGGCGCCGCACTTGCACACCATGTGCCACTCGCAGTGGGTACACACCACGGCCGAGTAGTCGTAGCAAATCTGCTCGCCCTTCTCGATGGCGCGCAGCGCGACCATCACCACCCCGCGCTTAAAGCCCGCGTTTGGCGCGCAGGAGTGGTTGAAGAGATACGGCAACCTGTCGAGCTTAATAAATTCGTCTTCTTTAATTTGAAATGGGTCGTCGGCGCGGATCTTGCCCGCCTCTATCGCCCGCTCGACCTCCTCGCTCGTCATGCGCCGGCCCGTCATTTCGATAATTATCGAACCCTTCTTAATCCCATCCGCCGCAAAAACCCCTTTGCCGGTGTTGGTCTTGGCTACTTTGAGTTGCATCGGCCTATACTAACAAAAAACCGCGCCTCTGAGGCGCAATTTTTTGTTTTACTTTTCTTGTTTTTACTCTTCGATGAAGGTCAGGGCTTTACCCTTCTTGCTGCCGCGGCCGGTGCGGCCGATGCGGTGCACATAGTCTTCATAGGTCATCGGGAGGTCAAAGTTGATGACGTGGGAGACGTCGGCGATGTCGAGCCCGCGCGCGGCCACGTCGGTCGCCACAAGGATCTGCGCCTTGCTTTCCTTAAATGCGCCCAGTGAGCGCTGGCGTTGCGCGTGGCTCTTGTTGCCGTGAATAGACTCAGCCTTAAAGCCGCGCTGGCTAAGCAACTTGGCGAGCTTTTCGACACCATGCTTGGTGCGACCAAAGACGATCACCTTGCTAAAGTCAGGCTGCACGAGGAGGTCGTGGAGCACGTCGAGCTTATCCTTGCCGCCCACACGCACGACATCTTGGTCGACACTCTGCGCGGTAGCGCCGGTCGTGACCTTGATGCGCACTGGGTCTTTGAGAAATTCGCCGATGAGCGCCTCGATCTCGGGCGAGAGCGTCGCCGAGAAAAAGAGTGTCTGGCGGTCCTTCGCCATCCCCTGCATCACAAAGCGCATATCATTGATGAAACCCATGTCGAGCATGCGGTCTGCTTCGTCGAGCACGATGGTGCGGTAGTCGCCGAGGCGAATTTTGCCGCGCTCGATAAGGTCCTTGAGGCGCCCTGGGGTGCCGATGACAAAACTATTTTTATATGAGAGCGCCTTCATTTGCGGCATAATGTTGGCACCACCCACGCATACGACTGAAAACATCTTCATGCCGCGCGACAAGCCCTTGAGCTCGCTGTCGATTTGGAGCGCGAGTTCGCGCGTCGGGACGATGATGAGCACCTGCTCTTGGGGGTTGAGGAGCACCTTGTTGATGAGTGGGACAAGGAACGCGGCCGTCTTGCCAGTCCCGGTGTTGGCGATGCCGACCACGTCGTGGCCCTTGAGCACGTGCGGGATAGCCTTGTCCTGGATAGGCGTTGGTGTCACATAGCCCTTGGAGATGACGGCATTCTTCACCTCATCGCTGACGGCAAAGTCTGCAAACTTGTGTTCAGGCTCATAGTGCGACACCGCTTCGGTCGTAACGACCGCCTTGTTTACAAATTTAGAGGGGTGGATGTACTGGCCCATGTTGGCACCGCCCTTTTTACCGCGAGAGCCGCCAAAGCCGCCGCGACCTGATCGGCTAGATGATCCAAAAGATGAACCGCCTCGAGACCCACCACGTGAACCAAAACTCGAACCACCACGGCCCGCGCGGCTAAAGCTCGGTTTATCACCTCGGCTAAAGCTCGGGCGCTCGCTGCGAAATGCCGGCTTATCGCCGCGAAAATCTGATTTAAAATCTGGCTTGTTACCGCGCTTAAAGGCTGGTTTAGCAAAACCACTACGCGCTGGGCGGTCACCAAACGATTCTGAACGGTCGAACGAGCGCTGTGGGCGATCGCCAAAAGGGCGCGCAGGGCGGCGGCCGCTAAAAGACGAGCCTGCTGGGCGAGCGCCTTCAGATGAAGTTTGGCGATAGTCAGCTGTATAAAAACTGCCGCCTGACTGCGGGAGCGCGGTCTTAAACCCACGCCTAACAGGACCACCGCGCTTAGCGGGAGCCTTCGAAAAACCGGTGCCGCTCGTGAACGAGCCGCTGCGTCGTGGACGCGGTGCTGAATGATTATCCATGTATCTATAGCGAGAAAACTCGCGCATAACGCCGAGGCCGTTACTATAAATTGGTTGGCCTGGTCTCGCGAGTTTCTTCCAAAAAACTGCCCGAGGCAGTCCAAACCCAGGAGAGTGTTACGCAACCAGAATAGCGTATTGAGCTAAATTTGTCAATATTTGCTATACTACGCCTATGCAAACATATGAAGGACAGTGCCACTGCGGGGCGGTGAAGTTCGAAGTAGATACCGATTTACAAACGGAGAAGGTTATTGAGTGTAACTGCACCCACTGCGATGCCAAGGGGCTCATACTAACCTTCGTACCGGCGACCCAGTTTCGCCTCCTCTCGGGCGAAGAAGATTTAGAGACGTACCACTTTAATACCGGCCGCATAGACCACCTCACCTGCAAGAAGTGCGGTGTCCAGCCGTTTGGCCGCGGCAAAAAGGCTGACGGCACGCCGACCGTCGCCGTCAACATCCGCTGCCTTAAAGGCGTCGATCGTAGAGAGCTTACTATCACTCCCGTCGACGGGAAGAATTACTAATTACTGCACCGTGACCTTTTCGAGCACGACTGGCGTTACAGGGCGGTCGCCCGGAGCGGTCTTTACATTGTTGATAGCAGTGACGACATCCATGCCGCTCGTGACCTTACCAAAGACGGTGTAGCCGCCGTCGAGGAAGTGGTTGTCGACCGCGTTGATGAAAAATTGACTGCCCCCCGAGTTTGGTCTGCCGGTGTTTGCCATAGCGATAGTGCCAGCAACATTCGTGAGACTCGGGTCAATTTCGTCGGGGATGGTGTAGCCCGGGCCACCGGTGCCCCAAGCCGCCTGCTTGGAGTCGTCCTTGGTGAGCGGGTCACCGCCTTGGTCCATAAAACCCTTGATGACTCGGTGGAACTTGGTGCCGTCATAGTAGCCCTGTTGTGCGAGCTTTACAAAGTTGGCGACCGTCTGGGGCGCTTTGTCGCCGTAAAACTCAATAGTAATGTTGCCCATGTTTGTCTGTAGAGTTGCGGTCATGATTTTATTTTGATTAGTAGTTTGAGTAGTAGGTTGTGGTTGCTCTGTGGTTGGCGTGGTGGTCGCCAGTTGCAGCGGCGTAGTGGTCGCCACCGAGTCGCCAGTCATTGAGGTGCTTGGCGCCCCGCTCCCCCGCAAGAAATAATACGCCCCACCTATAAGAAGTACGGCTCCCACGAGCCCCAACACTATTTTTAGCATAGAGACAGTATACCGCTACTGGTACTGGATGAACACTGGCGAGGGTGTGAGTTTGAGCACCTCGGCCGGCGTGAGCATAGCTTTGGAGGGCGGCAAGAGATCGTTTTTATAAAAGAGTTTAAAACCCGTAAACTGCACCGGCTCAGGATTAATAACCGAGTTGTAGGTGTTGATCTTCTTAGCGCCAAAACCCCAACCGTCCATGTCCATAACAATTTGCACCTCAGGCAAGGGCTTAATATTTTTGTAGCCAGTCACCATCCCCTGAGTGAAGCGATGCACGACGAGGATTTTGGGGGGCAAATTATTTTTTTGCACCAAACTTTGCAGATACTGTGCTGCATAATTCACATCTGCCGAGCTAAAGGTGCCTATCTCGGTCCCCGGTTTGGCACCACTCTTCATCGAAAACTCTGGATCAATCGCCAAGTGGACATTAGGCATCGACAAGTAGGACTCGTAGATCGGCAGTTCGGTCTGTAAATTACTCAGCCCCACCTGCACGTCGAGGATAACAATGCCATCCACCTTTTTAGCTATCGCAAGCGCTTTGTCTATTTGATCATCGGGCATACGCAGGCGATACTTTTTATCTTTACCAGGAGAGCCTTGGGCGGTGATGACGATGTAGTCAATGGCGGGGATGACTGGAGTTGACGGGTC
>CAYSPK010000022.1:0-7966 GCA_964432905.1 uncultured Candidatus Saccharibacteria bacterium
CAATAGTGCCTATCACATCGTCGGCTTCAAAGCCTTTTGCTGAGTAAAGCGGCACTCCCATAGCCTCGAGCACTTCGGGAATGCGCTTGATTTGGTGTATAAGCGCCTCGTCTACCTCGGCGCGCGTACCTTTGTAGCCATCAAACGCGTCGTGTCGAAAGGTGCCGCCTGGCAGGTCGTTAGCGGCAACAATATAATCGGGCTTCAGATCGGTAATAATGCGTATAAGTATTGAAACGAGGCCATAGAGCCCGCCAGTAGGCTCGCCGCGGCTGGAGGAAAGCTCGGGCAGAGCGTGGTACGCTCGGTGCAAAATCGCGTGCGTGTCGAGAATGACTAGTCTTTTTTTATCTCCCTTCCCCATTGCCCGAATTCTACCACCCGAGGACTATTACTGCAGGCTTATGAATCGCTCTCCTTCGCCAGCGTCGTCAGCAGAGAAGTTGAGGAGAAGGTCGGGAGTCGGGAGTGCACCCTCGATACGCTCGGGCCACTCGATGACCACGAGCGCGTGCGGGTCACCCAAAAACTCCTCGGGCCTAAGCGCGGCAAACTCCTCGGGCCGCTCAAAACGGTACGCATCTATGTGCACCAGCGAGGTAAAGCGCCCAAAGCTAATGCGGTAGCGCTTCATGATGACATAGGTTGGGCTTTGTATCGTTGCCTCGACACCCAAGGCCGCCCCGAGCGCCTGGGTAAAGGTGGTCTTCCCCGCGCCCAAATCCCCGCGGAGCGCAATGACCATTGCGCGCTGCGGGGATTTGTCCCGAGCAGAGTCGAGGGACTGTATTTTTTCGAGCACGAGCGCCGCAAATGCCGGCAAGTCTGTTTTGGACACTTTTCCCATATATAAAAGAGTACCAAACTCGAGGTACAATGGAAGCATGGTGACATTTGGCGATGCTGAGCAACAAAAACGTGTTGAGGTGCTCAAAAAGCAAGAGGAGGAGGAGTTGGCTCAACTGTTGTCTCGCAAGTATGGCGTTGAGTATGTGGATCTTTCACTCGTCGCTATCAACACCGACGCGCTGCGTATACTCCCCGAGGCCCGTGCTCGCGAGGTTGAAGCGGTTGTCTTTGGTATGGTCGGCAAAAAGTTGAGTCTTGCGGTGCGCGCACCAGAAAACCCAAAAGTAAAAACGCTCGTGCAAGAACTTACCGACCGCGGATACACCGTCACGGTGTTTATGTGCTCACAGGAGAGTCTTGGTCGTGGGTGGGCGCGCTACGCCGACCTCAGCTATGCCACCGAGAGCAAGGCCGGTGTTTTTGAAATCTCAAACGAAGAAATTGAAGAGCTCCTCACCAAAGTAAAAAGTATCCAAGACATCGGCGCTCTCATCCAAGAGGCGGTCGACATGAAGCGCACCTACCGCGTCACCCGCATCCTCGAAGTTATCCTCGCGGGCGGACTCTCGACCAGCTCCTCAGACATCCACTTTGAGCCGACCGAAAAGAATGTCGAGCTGCGCTATCGCCTCGACGGCGTTTTGGTACCCGTGCTCTCGCTCGACAACGAGACCTTCCACCTGGTGCTTGCGCGCCTCAAACTCCTCTCCGGCATGAAGCTCAATATCACCGGCGAGGCACAGGACGGTCGCTTTAGTATCAAGGTGAAGGGTGATGAGATCGAACTGCGCACCTCTATCCTCCCCGGCAACTACGGCGAGACGATGGTACTCCGTATCCTCAACCCCAAAGCTATCGCCGTGCCGCTGGAAGAGCTCGGCTTTGAACCAAAACTGCTCGAGCGGCTGCTGCGCGAGGTGGCGCGCCCCAACGGCATGATCCTCACCACCGGCCCCACCGGCTCGGGCAAGACGACAACACTCTATGCTTTCATGCGCAAAGTAAAAAATGATAACCCGGGTTCAAAAATAATCACCATTGAAGACCCGGTCGAGTATCACCTCGCGGGCATCACCCAGACACAAGTGATTAAAGATAAATATAGTTTTGCCGGCGGCCTGCGCGAGTCGCTGCGCGCCGACCCGGACATTATCATGGTGGGTGAAATCCGCGACGACGAAGTTGCCGAGACCGCTATTAACGCAGCGCTCACCGGCCACCTCGTGTTTTCAACCCTGCACACCAACGACGCCGCGGGCACCTTCCCCCGCCTCATCGACCTTGGGGTAAGTGAGAAAATACTTTCCTCAGCTATTAACGTCGCGATGGCGCAGCGCCTTGTGCGCAAGCTCTGCACCAACTGCAGAGTCGCGCGCCCACTCACCGATACAGAGAAAAAAACTATCGAGGAGCTCGTCGCGCAAATCGTCGACACCTCGCTCGTGCCCGCCGAGCGCACGCAGATTTGGGATGCAAAACCGGAAGGCTGCGAGCAGTGCCACGGCCGCGGCTACAAAGGCCGCATCGGTATTTTCGAAGCGATCTTCATGGACGCTGCGATTGAAGAGATCTTGCGCACCAAACCCTCGGAGCGCGAGATAGCACAAGCAGCAAAACCGCAAAAAGTCCCCACCATGCAGCAAGATGGCATCATCAAAGTGCTGCGCGGGCTCACCTCACTTGACGAATTAACCCGCATTGTCGATTTGGGCACACACTAAACATCGGGGAACAAAAAAATCGCGCTGCCAATGTTGCGCGTGCGAAGTGAGCGTGTAGAGTGAAGGGAGTTGTGCGGCCCTTCACACACAAAATCGAGAAGACATATCTCTAAGCAATAGTATTTTTGACTTGCAAAAATACGGAGTACCGTCGCTGAGGATAATTTCCGCCGTATGCAAAAAATGTATAGACCGAAATGTCCTTGTAAAGGCTCCAAAACCCCTGGAGGAGCTTATTGCTTAGAGGTATGTATGCTCGATAGTTGGTGCAAAAAAGAAAACCCGCGGCCACATGGCCATTGGGCTACTGGTACGAGGGTAGCATACTATTAAATATATGTCAAGCAGCGAACCGGACGCACAGTATCTCGACCAAACACTCCGCCCCGCCTCGTGGGACGAGTACGTCGGCCAAGAGAGCATCAAAAACAACCTCCATATCCTCATCACTGCCGCCCGCGAACGCGGCCACCCGCCCGAGCATATCCTCTTTTATGGGCCCCCAGGCCTCGGCAAGACCACGCTCGCCCACCTCATAGCCCGCGAGTTGGGTGGCTCGATGCGCTCGACCTCGGGCCCAGCCATAGAGCGCGTGGGCGACCTCGCCGCACTCCTCACCAACCTCAGCCCCGGCGACATTCTTTTCATCGACGAGATCCACCGGCTCTCACGCGCCATTGAAGAAGTCCTCTACCCTGCCATGGAAAGTGGGGTGTTGAACATCATCATCGGCAAAGGCCCTTCGGCGCGCACCATTGAACTGCCCTTACCACCCTTCACGCTCATCGCCGCCACCACGCGCATAGCGGAGCTCTCCGCACCGCTGCGCTCGCGCTTTTCAGGCGGGACATTTCGCCTCGAGTTTTATAGCGAAGATGATATCGCCAACATCGTGCGACGCTCCGCAGCGATACTCGGGGTCGAGGTCGAAGAAAGTGGCGTGCGCGAGATAGCGCGCCGCAGCCGCTCGACCCCACGCACTGCAAATTATCTCCTCAAGCGGGCGCGCGACTTCGCACAGCTCAAGCGCGCCCCACTCTCAGCATCCATCGTCGCCGAGGCGCTCGGCATGCTCGAGGTAGATGTGCTCGGCCTCACGCCGCTTGATAGAAAACTCCTCATGACGCTCATCGAGCGCTTTGGTGGCGGGCCCACGGGCGTGGGCGCGCTCGCGGCCGCCCTCGCCGAAGAGCCCAACACCCTCTCTGAGGTACATGAACCATTCCTCCTGCAACTGGGCCTCATTGAACGCACCCCCCGCGGCCGTGTCGCCACTAAAAAAGCCTACGCGCACGTAGGCCTCACCCCGCCGGAAGATTTAAACGAACGGTTGATATAAAATCACTGCAAGGGTTTTTGAGTTTTTGAATTTTTTATTTTTTGAGACTATACTGCCCACATGTCAGGACACAGCAAGTGGAGCAAGATTAAGCATAAGAAGGCGGCGACCGACGCCCGCAAGAGTAAGGTATTTTCAAAACTCGTGCGCTTTATCACGGTCGAGGCAAAGAAGGCCAAGGGTGACCGCTCGGCGCCGGGCCTACGCCTCGCCATTGAGAAGGCTCGCGAGGAGAACATGCCGGCAGATAACATCGATCGTGCCGTCGCCAAAGCATCGAGCTCGGCCGAGGAGTTAGAGCAGCTCACCTACGAAGCCTATGGCCCGGGCGGCAGCGCGCTCATCATCGAGTGCTATACCGACAACCGCAACCGCACCGCGCAGGAAATTAAACACCTCCTCAGTAAAAACGGTGGCACGCTCGCCAACCCCGGCGCGGCTATGTGGGCGTTTGGGAAGAATGCTGAGGGCAAGCTCGAGCCACTCTCCCCTATCGACATCTCCGACGCCGACCTGGAGAGCCTCGCGGCGCTCGTCGACGAGCTCGAAGAGCATGATGACGTGAACGAGGTCTACACCAACGCCGCGTAACTATGCGCGTACTCGCCTTTGACCCAGGGTTTGAGCGCTTAGGGGTCGCTATCATAGAGAAAAGTAGTAACAAAGAGACGCTGCTCTACTCTGACTGTGTGCGCACCAAGGCGACCCTCTCATTTGCCGAGCGCTTGGGCGAGCTGGGGGCCGCAGTCGAGCGCCTTATAGACGAGTGGCAGCCGCAGGCGGTCGCGCTGGAGAATCTTTATTTCGAAAATAACGCCAAAACAGCTATGAACGTCGCCGCGGTGCGCGGCACACTCATGTATATAGCCGCGAGCCATGGTCTCGCCGTGCACGAATACACGCCGCTGCAGGTAAAAGTCGCTATCACTGGCTACGGCAAGAGCGACAAGAGCGCCGTGGCACACATGGTTTCAAAACTTATCGTGCTCCCCAAGGTGTCCACTAAACGCCTCGACGACGAGCTCGATGCTATAGCAGTAGGCCTCACCTGCTTGGCCTCGGTACGCCCATAGCGCCCACCTTATTTAGAAAAGTGCACAAAAGAGTTGCAAAGTTTTTTAGGTTTGGTACAACACCATTGTTACGTCTTGCACTTAAAAATTATTCATTAGCACACGAACAATATGCGCGACGAATTTTCACCAGAAGAGTTCGCCCTCGATGATGATGCGGTGGGTTTTGGTGGTGGTTTTGGAAACGAAATGGACGAAGAGGGTGAAGGAGCTGAGCCGACTGAAGGCGAAATTGACGATGAGGAGCTCGATGACGTCGAGTCGATGGACGAAGAGGATGACCTCTAAAAAAACACTCCGGGAATCCCCGGAGTGTTTTTGTTTTACTTACTCTGCCTTTAAAAATCGGTGCTTGCCGATGCGTAGCACAGCGCCAGGAGCGATTTCTGTATCGATACTTTCTATTTTTTCACCACTTTCGACGAGCGTTACTGCGCTCTGCTCCACCAGGCGGCGCAACTCGCTGGTTGAAATATCGGCCACAATATCACGCAGTTTGCCCGCTTTAGTGGTTGGCACATCGGCCGGCACCCTGCCTTCACTAAACGTCGACTGCCAATTATCCTCTGCCTTCTGGGCTGCGTCGGCGCCTTGGTAGAGCGTCACAATTTCGCGCGCGAGGCGCATTTTTGCTTCCTTCGGGTGGCCAGCGAGTATCTCGGGGATCTTGTGCATCGGCACGCGCGTACACAGCTCAAAGTAGGTTCCCACCTGCGCGTCGGCCATACTCATGACCTTGCCATACATGTCGTTTGGATCGGCGTTGAGCGTGATGGTGTTGCCCCAGCTCGAGCTCATTTTGCGCCCATCGAGGCCTTCAATGAGTGGATTCATCACGATGTTTTGCGGTTCTTGGCCATATTTTTCCTGGAGTGTGCGGCCCGCGAGAAGATTAAACTTCTGATCGGTGCCGCCGAGCTCCACGTCAGCATCTACCGCGACCGAGTCATACCCTTGCATGAGCGCTTACCCGCATCGAGGCGCTTTTTGATATTTTCGCGCGAAATAAAGTCTGAGACCGAAAAGAGGTCCGCGTGCTCCCCTATCTCGCGGTAGGTTAAGGGCCCCAACCACTCGCTGTTGTAGCGGAACTCGGCTTTATCAAGATCAATGAGTTTTCCTACCTGCTGAAAATATGATTCCTTATTTTTTTCGATCGTCTCTTGTGCGAGCATGGGGCGCTCAGCGTCTTTGTCGGAGGTGTCGCCAATAACCGCGGTAAAGTCGCCCGTGATGAATACTATTTGATGCCCGAGCTCTTGAAAATCACGTAATTTGAGAAGTGCTACCGCGCGGCCGATATGGAGGTCCGGCGAGGTGGGGTCGATACCAAGCTTGATGCGCAGCTGTTTGCCTGAGAGCAGCTTTTTGCGTAACTCTTCTTTAACGATCACCTCCGCAACCCCACGCGAAAGGAGTTCATCTATTTTTTTCTCATCGACAGACACGGTTGGTGCTTTTTTGAAAAACGACATGCCACCACTGTACCACAGCGGCGCGCGTGTTAGAATGCCCTTATGGCGCACTCAAAAACGCCGCCTCCTTACAAAAAAACGCGGACGTTTATCAAAACTCACTGGAAATCTATTTTCGCACTTTTTTTTGGTGTGGGGCTTTTGAGTGCTGGCGTTATTATTGTGTGGGCGGCAACTCTCCAGATCCCCGACCTCACCTCTATAGAAACACGGCGGGTCGACCAGTCGGTCACTCTATATGATCGCACTGGCGATGTGGCGCTCTACAATCTAAATAGCAACGTCTCTCGCACAATTGTGCCACTTTCAGACATATCTCCCACCGTCCAAAATGCCACCATCGCTATTGAGGACCCGGGTTTTTATACCCATGGGGGTATAGAGCTGAAGGCTATTTTACGCGCAATTATCGCCGATATTATCCCGGGTGGGCTTACCCAAGGTGGCTCTACCTTGACACAACAGGTAGTAAAAAACACCCTTCTGACCAATAAAAAGTCATTGGTACGTAAAATAAAGGAGTGGATTTTGGCTATAAAACTTGAGCAAGTGCTCAACAAACAACAAATTCTTGAGCTTTACCTCAACCAAGCGCCATATGGTGGCAATATATATGGTGTAGAAAGCGCTTCAGAGACCTTTTTTAATGTCCACGCTAAAGACCTCACTCTCACTCAATCAGCCTATCTTGCCGCCGTACTCCCCGCACCAACCTACTACTCTCCATACGGCCCTCACAAAGCCCAACTTGATGCTCGTAAAAACCTTGTGCTCGATAAAATGTTTGAGCATGGCTACATAACCGCCGCAGAGCGTGATGCTTCTAAAAACGAGGTGCTTGATTTTAAAGAACCACACTCATCTTCTATAACAGCGCCGCACTTTGTGTTTTACGTACAGCAATACCTTGAACAAAAATATGGCCAAGACGCGCTCGAACAAAATGGCTGGAAAGTGATCACTACACTAGATGCAAAACTCCAAAGCAAAGCTGAAGAGGTTGTAACAGCCCACGCTGCTGATAATGAAAGTAAATTTAACGCAACAAATGCCGGCGTTATCGCACTCGACCCCTCAAATGGCAATATTCTCGCCATGGTAGGTTCGCGTAATTATTTCGATACAAAAATAGACGGTAATTACAATGTTACACTCGCTAGTCGCCAACCAGGATCTGCATTTAAACCTTTTGCTTATGCTCAGGCGTTTCTTGAAGGGTATACACCTGATACAGTCCTTTTTGATGTGCCAACACAATTTTCTACCTCCTGTAGTCCTGAGGACACCACCAACAGTACCGCACCTTGTTACTCACCAGAAAACTATGATGGAAAATTCCTTGGTCCTATGACACTACGTGACGCTATTGCTCAGTCACGCAACGTCCCTTCTGTTAAAGTGCTGTATCTTGCGGGCATAGCCGACACTTTGCGTCTTGCAAAAACAATGGGTATCACGGGGGACACGGTGGATACGGTGGAGGAGAACAGCGCCTATCTGGAGACCGCG
>CAYSPK010000023.1:0-7950 GCA_964432905.1 uncultured Candidatus Saccharibacteria bacterium
CAAAACAGGCGTGCGCATACCTTCGATGTGCGCACCACACGCATTGAGATAGTTTGCAAGATAGCCAACCTCTGGCTCCATAGCAGCATTTTCAATAATCGTCTCCCCTTCGGCGAGCACTGCCGCCATCATGAGTGTTTCGGTCGCGGTCACAGAGACAAGCGGGAAGGTGATGTGTGCCCCTTTGAGTTTTCCGTTCGACCGTATTGTAAAATACCCGTCGTCCTCCTCGACAGTCGCCCCCATCGCCTTAAAGCTGTTGAGAAAAAGGTCTATAGCGCGTTCGCCCAAGACACAGCCCCCCGGGAACGGAAATTCGACCGCGCCATGGCGTGCCAGCACCGGGCCGGTGAGCACTATTGATGCACGAAATCGCTCAGCGATATCCTTACGCAGCACTGTGGGATTAGTCTTGAGCCCTTCGAGCAACTCATACATACGGCCAACATCTTCAATGGTGGGAACATTTTGGAGTGGCACCTCGTCTTCAAACAAAATAGTTGCAGGCAAAATCTTTAGCACTGCGTTTTTTGCACCCTTCACCGCAATCTCCCCTTTCAATTTTTTTTGGCCGTTCAGCCCTTCAACTACAAATCGCTCACGCATATGCACGTAGTGTACCGCTAATGGAGCTCTTTGTCCCAGTTAGGCTCGAGGCTGCGCTTAGCGCGCTTCATCGGCTTGAATGTGACCTCTGTTTTTGCCGGCGAGGTTTTGGTCTTTGTTTTTTGTTTGCTGGTTGCCTCATCCTCGTGCTTCTTGGGATTTATCTCCCACCAAAAACGTTTTGAGAACGCTTCGATACCGTTGCGTTTCTGTGCATCATCACAGATACTCTTGAGAAAATAGAGGTCTTTGGTCGGGATCCCCTGGAGTACGCGACCCATGCGCCCCATCGTGAGCGGGGCCAGCCCATCGCGTGCCCGCGTGGTATTGAGTTTTTGCATAAAGTACTGCATAAGGTCGCCCCGCTCGCTCGCGCGGTCACGCCGGCCAGAAGGTCCCCCAATATGTGCGCTGATATGCTGCATGCGCACAGTATAGCGCCGCGCTTCACTTTTTGCTCAAAAAACGGCATATTGGTAGAGCAATGCCCACAACCAAGCACAAAGACCCTATAGTGCAAGAGGGGGCGGCAGTGCTGCGCGCCCACGCCAAGCCGGTCGCCCAAAAAGACTTTGGCACACCCACACTCCACAAGCTACTCCAAAAGATGTCTAAGGCGCTCGCGGGCGAAGCCTATGGCGTCGCGCTCGCTGCGCCCCAAATTGGTGAGTCACTGCGTATCTTTGTTGTTGCAGGCAAAGTATTTAAGCCTGAAGGATCCGAAGACCCTACCCCGCCGGACATGGTGTTTATCAATCCAGAACTAATACGCCTCTCGCGCAAGAAAAAAGAGATGTCCGAGGGCTGTCTCTCGGTGCGCGGCAAGTATGGCACCGTGCTGCGCCACGAAAAAGCGAGCGTGAAAGCCTTTGATGAAAGCGGCAGCATGTTTACCTACCACGGCACTGGGCTTCTGGCGCACATCTTCCAGCATGAGTGCGACCACCTCGATGGCGTCCTCTATACTGATAAGGCTGAGTCTATGCGCGAAGACACAAAAGACGAAGCGTAGCGTATGACAAAACCTCTTTTTGTATATTTTGGTACCCCACACATATCGACACTCGTGCTCGACAGTCTTGAAGCGCACGGCTTCGTGCCTGCGCTTGTGGTGACCGCACCTGACCGTCCCGCGGGCCGCGGGCTTGAAGTATCCCCCTCGCCCACGAAGCGCTGGGCCCAGGAGCGTGGTATTGATGTTGCCACGCCGGAGAAGCTGCGCGATCCGCAGTTTTTAGCTGAGCTCGGCAACAGCGACTGGGACCTCTTCGTGGTCGCGATGTATGCAAAACTGATCCCCAAAGAACTTTTAAACATGCCGCGGCGCGGAGTGCTCAATGTACATCCGTCGCTCTTGCCAAAGTTCCGTGGGCCCTCGCCGGTTCTGTCGGCTATTCTCGCCGACGAGCGCGAGACGGGTGTCACTATCATGCAACTGACCGAAGGTATGGACGAAGGGCCCATCATCGCCCAAGCACGCATAGAAATTGAAGAGGGGGCTTGGCCGCTCAAGGGCTCGCAGATGGAGATGCTGCTGGCACAAGAAGGTGGCAATCTCCTGGCCGAAATACTCCCCGACTGGCTCGCAGGTTCGCTCACCCCTGAAGATCAAGACAACAACAAAGCAACCTATACGAAAAAATTTAACTCCGAGGATGCGCTCATTGATCTGCAAAATCCGCGCGAAGCATTCCTCAAGATTCGCGCGTTTGACCAAAGCCCTCGAGCATATTTTATCTCACCAAAAAATAAGCGGGTTATCGTCACCGAAGCAAATTGGGCCGGCGATAATTTAGAAATCGTGCGCGTCATCCCCGAAGGCAAAAAGGAGATGCTCTATAGCGACTGGCAGCGCGGACAAAACTAAAATCGTTTGCGAAAGCCACGGACAACCTCTTTGGCGCGCATAGCACCGTGGCGCGCAAGATATACGGTACGCTTTTTTGCGCGGCTCACCTCGCGTGTCATTTCACCTTCGGCAAGATCTATAGACTCGTGGAGTGTGTCGCCCAGCGCCTCAGCACGGAACACCCCTCCCCCCGAAGAGAGTGTCAGCTCGGTGCGATAGCGTTTTCTGTCTTCGCTTGTTTGGTGTTCAATCTCGACATCCACATGTGCGGTCGAGTCAGTACGCACAAACTTCTCAATATGTGCGAGCCTCTTTTCAACATACGCACGAATCTCATCATTAACTGAAAGCCCCGTTCCTTTGATGTTGTAGTTTAGCTTCATACCAACTAATAGTAGGCTCCTTTCCTTGCGGCGGCAAGCGCTAGCGCTGAGCGTCTACCTCCTCCTCGTTTTGCTGGTCGAGCTCCTCAGAGGTGAGTACGTGTGTTGGGTGTGTCAGATCTCTGCGGATCTCCTCGTCGGTGTGGTGTGAGACCTCTTGAGCAACCTCTTCATCAATCTCTCGCGGATCCTGCAAGAAAATAGCCAAACCAATGATGATGAGGAGTATTGCTACCACCACTATGAGTATTATCGTCATACCTACAGTATAAAGAGCGACACGATCGCTGCCAAACCAGCCAACGTCATGAGCCCAGTGATAAGCCAACCCATGGCGGAAATAAACCAATGATTGCGGTGTCGATGCATGCGGCCACTTATCCGCACAATGAAATATAGTACGACCGGCGCGACCAAACCGTTGGCGACCGCGGCATATAAAAGCCCCTTAATAGGATCGAGGCCGATGATGTTCGCCCCGACAGCGATAAGCATAGATACAATAATGACACCGTAAAACGCATCAGCCTGTGCGAGCGTGTGGTACAAACCACGCTTCCAGCCAAAACTCTCCGCGAGCGCGTACGCGCTCGAGCCAGCCAGCACAGGGAGCGCCAACAGGCCGGTACCAATGATGCCGATAGCAAACAAAAAGTATGTGAGATCGCCCCCGAACGGGCGGATGGCGAGCGCGGCTTGGTCCGCAGTTACTATGTCGGTAATGCCGTGCGCATAGAGTGTCGCCGCGCAGGCCGCGCTGATGAAAAACATGATGAGGTTCGAAAAGAACATACCGCTCCACACATCGGTGCGCATCGTCTGAATACTGCCTTGCAACATCTCATCGCTCTCCTCTTGAGGAATGTGCGGGGCGCTGTGCAGGCGCTTCTCCTCGACCTCTTGCGAGGTCTGCCAAAAGAATAGGTACGGCGAGATGGTGGTACCCAAAAGAGCACACAGGAGAAATGCCGCATCTTTGCTAAAGGGGAAGGTTGGCACGACTGTGTGATAAAGCGCATGTTGCCAATCGAGCCCAACCAGAAACGCTGTACACACATAAGCAAACAGTGCTAACGTGAGCCACTTGAGGAGTTTTGCATAACGGGCATAGGTCGTAAAAATCTGAAGCAGCATGCTGAAGAGCGCGAAAAAAATAACAAGCGCTACAGCGTGCATCCCCGGCAGTAGCAGCCGAACACTTGCCGCCATAGCACCAAGGTCGGCAGCGATATTGAGCGTATTTGCAACAAATAGGAGCGCGCACACCACATACAGCACTCCTAGCGGGTAGTGTTGGCGGATATTAGCCGCAAGTCCCTTCCCCGTCACTATACCGATACGCGCGCACATTTCCTGCACCACCGCCATGAACGGAAAGGTGAATAGCGACAGCCACAAAAACCCAAAACCATATTTGGCGCCCGCCTGCGAGTAGGTTGCGATGCCTGAAGGATCGTCGTCCGCGGCGCCGGTGATGAGCCCGGGCCCAAGCGTATGAAAATATTCTTCGGCGAGTTTAAGCGGCTTTTTGTTTACTAAGCGCTGCTCCTCCTTTTTTGAAAATTCGATCGTCCCTTCGAGTGCACGCGCCGGCGCCTCAAACACCTCTTCGACAATCTTCTTCGTGCCTGTCATGTGGGGTTATTGTACCAAATTAAAAAGGCGCGGGAGTAGCACTCCCGCACCGCGTCTATTCCGAAATACTACAATACTACCTCTCTAAGATTCCCAAGGGGCTATAATGACAACTCGCGGCAGATTAAGGATTGGTTGTCTCTGCGCGTCTAGGACGGGCGCTCCTGTATAATAGGCTATCTGTCTTTTATCCCTACCGAGCTTTTGTATGACCACTTCGTGCCACGGGACCTGGGGATGGTCTGGGACTCCTATGGGTATATATTGACCCCGCCCTTGTGCAGTCCGAACAAGTTCCTTCATCACTTTCGCATCTCGACACTGATCAGCAGAAAGTGCCGTTGGCCATATGATGACTGCCCCGATTTGAAATGGACCCAGTATTTGCTCAACCATGTGCAGAGCTTCCCATAGGTTTGGCTCGACATAGGGGTCGTCTACCATGTACGAAACATCTAAGGACATCGTTGTTTCTCCTATTTTTGTCCTAAACCCTTGACGAGTATACAATACTGTAGCATTAAATTCAACCCCTCTCGTATTTTGGAGAGTCGTGCTACCCTAGTGGCAATCTATGGAAACCGAGCTTCGGGCCATTATTTCAGGGCGGGTGCAGCTGGTGATGTACCGCGACTTTGCCTGCCGCAACGCGCGGCGCTTTGGCTTGGTGGGCACGGTGCGCAACCTGCGCGACGGCACCGTCGAGGTGGTGGCCCAGGGTGAGCGCGCGAAGCTTGAGCGCTACATCTCGGCGCTGCGCCGCGGCTCCCCCCTCTCGCGCGTCGACCAGGTCGACGTAGAGTGGCGCGAACCAGCGCAAAATTTCAAAATCTTTTCAATTGTTTTTTAAAAAAAGAAAAAGCCCATAGCAGCACGAGATGCTGCTATGAGCCAGGCAAGGCGGGTCTCCTCCACTCAGGATCCCGGTAGGGCGAGGTACACGCAACCACAATAGCAGCCCTGGCCATCTCAGCCACATACTTCGCTACCGTATATCCCTTAAATCGTTCTATAAGAAGACGCTCTCGTATGAAGGAGTCGACCTCGTTCTTTGAAGTAGACACGATAACCGAACATCGCCGTTGTTTGGAGAAAAGCTTTGTCGGAACAAGGAAAAACACGCTCCCATTATGCAATCGGGTAAGAGTCGTTTTTGTTTGCTCACCAAGCCCCCCGAGCGAATAGAGCAAGACCCTATCCCCACCAACGTCCGGCATTTCCCACGAAAATACACCCGGCTCTAAGCATCTGCCATCTACCACAACATGTGTGGCAGGTGCCTCGAATTCTTGGGCATAGAACATATGTCCCCTCCTATGTCAACCTAATAACAAAAAGTCAATTTGCTTTAGCATCACAAAAAAGAGGTCCCCGAAGGGACCTCCGCGGCCATGCGCTGGCCAGTACAGGATTTGATATGTATCCACATGACTCCTTGCGTGAGTTGAAAGCCTAAAGCCTTAGCAGCGGCCGGTGAGAGGTCAACGCGCACCACGTGGGCACGCTGTCTTTTACCGCGCTTATAAGGCAGGCGGTCTTGGACGTATCCAACTTGGGTCAACCCCGTCAAGGGATTCATCATCACCAGACACTGACCCTTTGCATACTCCCCATCACGTGCAGCGATTATAGTAGGATCATCAGGATTGAATGGTTTCCCATTCTTCATGATGCCCTTCTGGTCATACCAGGTCGCCACTGCTACGGTATGCGGTGCTTCTTGCGCCCGACCAACTTTGGTCACTGTGCAACAAAAAACGACACACAACGCCAGTACTCCTAGTCTCAACAGACTATTCCTTCTGCAGTTTCTCCAACGCAAGGAGCTTGAACTCAATCACCCGAAGGCGATGGTCGTGTTCAAATTCCTGTACACACATGTATACGAGTGATAGGGCAAAAAGGTTGCATATCGAAAAAAACAAGACCGCTGCTTGGTATTACCCAAACAATGGTCTTGTAAGAAAGGCTGGGAGAATCACTAAGCCGCTTTTGTGATAAGACGTCGTCCTAGTGTCCCAAGTTTACGTTCTCTTGCTGCCGCCTTTATTGCTTTCTGCAACTTTTCGAACGCGTGCATTTCAATCTGGCGGACGCGCTCGCGGGAGATATTATACTGCCCCGCCAGATCCTCCAACTTAGGCGGAACATCTTGCAGGCGACGTGCAATTAGAATGTCCCTCTCTCGATCATTCAGCCCCTTTAAAGCAATCGCGAGCAAGGCCCTCCGTTCTAACAGCGTGTCGTGATGATCGATTACCTCATCAGGAGGTTGTGACCCATCAACCAGAAAGTCTTGTTGCTCTTCTTCGCCGTCTGAGTAGGCAGGAGTATTTAGGCTGTAGTGTGGTACAGCAAGACGGCGGTTCATGTTAACCACCTCTTGTTCCGGAACCCCGAGGCTCCGTGCAATCTCGGCAACCTGCTCAGGGCTCAGGTCACCATCATCAAGCACGCGCATCTTGCTCTTGATGTGACGAAGATTGAAGAACAACTTCTTCTGAGCCGCCGTGGTACCTATCTTTACGAGCGACCAATTACGCATGGCGTACTCTTGGATGGCTGCGCGTATCCACCACATGGCATGGGTCGCGAACCGAAAGCCCTTGTCGGGGTCGAAACATTCAACCGCCTGCATGAGGCCCACATTACCCTGGGATACGAGATCGCTAATTGGCAGACCGTAGCCCCGATACCCCACAGCCACACTGATCACCAATCGAAAGTGCGAAGTGACCAACTCGTCACGAGCAGCTACATCCTGATTATTCCGCCAACGACGAGCAAGGTCGAGCTCCTCCTCGCACGTAAGCATCGGGAACTTGTGAGCCTCCTGACGGTAGCACGAGAGACTTTCTTCTGGTGTGTACTTTCTGGCACGTGCCATTATTACCCCCTACCTTTATTTTGCGTGTACGTTGGTAGCCAAATATTTTATACCACACATAAACTACTACGACAATGACGATACTTAGGTTAGTATGACGCTATGTATGTGAGTGTGTCAGTCACAGCGAGGGCGAAAAAGGAGTCGTTTACTGTCGTGGGAAATAGCCGTTTCAAAATCAGCGTCAAAGAGGAGGCGAGAATGAATGCTGCCAATCGGCGCGTCGTCGAGCTCGTGGCCGAGCACCTCGGCGTCTCCCCCGCCAAGGTTCGTATCATCAACGGGCACCACAGCCCGGCGAAATTGCTTTCGATTGCTGAATAGAAAAGACCGCGGGCTATGTCCGCGGTCAAGTTTGTCGCCACCCTTAGGCGGCTATTGGTTTTTCTTCAACTCCGGCCGGTTCGGGCGCTAAGTTGGTTAGATCAATCCCGCAATCTGTGGCAACTTGCCGCAGAACACGAAGATCATCATCTGAGAACGGCCCTGGGCCAAGGATTTGGCCTGCTTGCAGTAGCGGGAATATCCTGGCCAGACGCGCGCCAAGTATCCGGTCACGCTGCTGCATCCGCATTCCTACAGCTATTACG
>CAYSPK010000024.1:0-7722 GCA_964432905.1 uncultured Candidatus Saccharibacteria bacterium
TCAGCGACACCCTCCTGCGCGTTATTTCTATCATCGGCCTTGTAGCTATCATCGTCGTCGGCGCCTGGGGCATTATCCAAATTGTTGTTGGGCTCCCCGAGCTTTTTTCTCGTTTTGGCGCAGACTCTTCAGTCACAACTAAAAAACCAACTGAAGAGATCGTCCTAACCTCCCCCGCCACCGTCACCGCAGGCCAGCCCTTCACGCTTACGTGGCAGCACACAAACAGCAGTGGCAATTATAGCTACACATTGAGCTATGCATGCGCCGAGGGCCTCAGCTTTGCAGCTCCCACCCCGGCCGGTTCGTATCAACAGGTGCCGTGCAATACGCCATTTAACTACACCAACGCAACCGCGCACGTTGACCTGATCGCCGTGTTCACCACCAGCGCACCAAAACAAACGGAGACGACGTTCTCGATCAAAGCGACTCGCCTTTCAGATACCACAACCACCGCGACCGCGACATCAAACACAGTGAGCGTCACCCCCGCCAAGAGCACGCAGACTGCCACGCAAAATACGAGTACGCGCTCTACCACTTCGGCCAACACATCGAGTCGCTATACATCTTCAGGCCGCACCACCAATCTGTATGGTTCTCCTGACCTTGCGGTACGCATCATCTCGGCACAACCGGCACATGGCCGCTACTCGGTCGAGTTTGAGGTGAGTAATGTAGGCACCAACGTCGCGCCCTACGGCTGGGAGTTTACCGCGAACCTACCGCTCAATCCGCCGTACACGTTCCTCTCCCAGTCACAGCAAAAACTGTATCCGGGCGACAAAATTGTATACACTTTGGGCTTTGATGCCCCGAGCTATGGCTACTACAACACCTTTAGTGTCACCGCCGACCCACAGTACTTGGTGAGTGACCCAAACCGCGCCAACAACTCCGCCAGCGTTTCGGTTGGGTACTAACTACGCAAACAAAACCCCCCCGCGTAAAAGCGGGGGGGGTTTGAATCGGGTTTTAAATATCAAGATTCGCGAGTTTGGCGTTCGATTGGATGAATGACTTGCGCGAACTCACGTCCTCACCCATGAGGATATCAAACACACGGTCAGCGTCTGAAGCATCTTCGATAGAGACCTGCTTGAGCACGCGGTTTGCCGGGTTCATCGTCGTCTCCCACAGCTCTTCAGGATTCATTTCGCCCAAACCTTTGTAGCGCTGGATGCGCACTTTTGCTTGGCCCGCCGTAGCCTTGGCGGAGGCGGCGGTTTCTTCTTCCGCCCCAGACTCACCCTCCATAGCTTCAGCACCTTCCTCGCCCTCGCCTTCAATGGCAGCATCTGCATCCTTACCAAGAAGCTTCATCTTCTCTTCGTCGGAGTAGGCGTAGAGCACCTCTTTGCCGCGCTTAATTTTATAGAGTGGCGGCTGCGCAATGTAGAGATACCCGCCTTCGATAACCGGCTTGAAGTGGCGATAGAAGAGCGTGAGCAAGAGTGTGCGGATGTGTGCGCCGTCAACATCGGCATCGGTCGCGATGATTATCTTGTGGTAGCGCAATTTTGAAATATCGAAAATGTCACCAATGGCGGTGCCGAGCGCCAAGATAAGGTGTTTGATTTCTTGACTCGCGAGCATCTTGTCGAGGCGGGCACGCTCGACGTTGAGAATTTTACCGCGCAGCGGCAATATCGCCTGCGTGCGGCGGTCGCGGCCCTGCTTGGCCGAACCACCTGCGGAGTCTCCCTCTACGATGAACACCTCGGATTCTTCAGCCTCTTTGCTTTGGCAGTCGGCAAGTTTACCGGGCAAGCCAAACCCTTCGAGCGCCCCCTTGCGCAGCACCGAGTCTTTAGCAGCCTTGGCCGCTTTGCGCGCCTTGAGCGCAAGGATAGACTTCCCCACTATCGCGCGAGCGTCGTCGGGGTTCTCCTCGAGGAACATCGCGAAGGCTTCGCTAAAGATCGCCTCCACAGCGCCACGCGCCTCGACACTCCCGAGCTTTGCTTTTGTTTGACCTTCAAATTGAATTTCGCGCAGCTTTACTGAGACAATGGCGGTGAGTCCTTCGAGCACATCGTCACCGGTGAGATTCTCTTCGCTCTCTTTGAGTGCGCCACTCTTACGGCCATAGGCATTGAGCGAACGCGTGAGTGCGGTGCGAAAGCCCGTGATGTGCGTACCCTGCTCAGGGTTATAGATGTTGTTTGCAAACGGAAAGATGCGCGACGAGATATCATCAACATACTGGAGCGCAATCTCGACATTGATGGTGTCATTAGGGCCTCCACTCGGGTTTTGATACTCCTTTTCAATATAGAAGATATTTTTATGGACCGGCTTTTGGTAGCGGTTTTGGAAGGAAATAAACGAGCGCAAACCACCTTCAAAGTAGAAGGTTTGCGACGGGCAGTCCGAGAGCATCTCGCGCATGTAAAATACTTTGCCCGGCTCCGGCAACTTCGCATTGCTCTTGCGTGCATCGATGATAGTGATGCGCAGCGCCTTCACAAGGTACGCTTGCTCGCGCAGGTGGCCTACCACCTTGTCAAAATCAAAATCAGTCGTCGTTGTAAAAATCTCTGGGTCGGGGGTAAAAGAGATAACCGAGCCGTGGAGTTTTGATGATGCGATCTTTTTGACTGCGGCTTTCTTTTTGCCTTTTGAATATTCTTGCACATGTGAGGCACCATCGCGGTGCACCTCCGCACGCATAAATGTCGAGAGCGCATTCACGACCGACGCACCCACGCCGTGGAGACCGCCAGAGACCTTATAGCCCTCGCCGCCGAACTTGCCGCCAGCGTGGAGCGTAGTCATGATGGTTTCGAGCGCTGAGACTTTGGTCGCCTTGTGGATGTCGACAGGGATACCGCGGCCGTTGTCGGCGACGCGCACAATATTCCCAGGCAGAAGCACCACTTCGATATCGTTACAAAAACCACCCATCGCCTCGTCGCGTGAGTTGTCAAAAATTTCCCAGATAAGGTGGTGGAGACCATCGGAGCCAGTGGTGCCGATGTACATGCCGGGGCGGCGGCGCACCGCCTCAAGCCCTTCGAGAACGGTAATATCAGCGGCACTGTAGTGACTCTTTGGTTCTTTGTCTTTAGCCATAACAATAAGATAGGCCCTCGGTGGGCTGTGCTCCTATTCTACCAAAATTGTGGGGCAAAAGAAAGGTGATATCCGCCAACTGACGGACAAAAAATGCTTGCAAATGAAGCTTTTTGTGGTGCACTATTAGCGAATATCAAAGCCTTTTGCCTTCAGCGCGCTGTACACTTTTTCCATCGCGGCATTTGCCTCCTCATCGGTGAGTGTGCGGTCAAACGACTGGAAGATAAGACGGTAGGCAACGGACTTACGATCACCCTTTTCATACATATCAAGCAGTGATACTTCTATAAGAAAATCGCCCGCGGAAGAGAAGATCGTGTTTATAATTTCCTTGTAATCCTCAGTTCTATTACCCAAAGGCAACCACATTGCCACATCACGGACAATAAACGGATACTGAGAAAAGGGCTTGAACGGGCTCAGGTTGTAGCGTGCTGGTTCGTAGTCTTTGCCGTACTCCTCGAGTTTTGCTTTTGAAAGATTATCAAAGGTTGGAAAATCTTTACCCCACGCCGCGGGCACTTCCGTCATGCGCAGCTCAACATACTCACCATCCTTTGGAAAAACTGAGCCCACTTCAAATAACCGTGGTTTTTCGTTTGGCGGCAATACAAGTGGGGCGTAGTTGCGTGCGTGCGCGAGCGCTTCGTCTAAATTTTCTTTCAGTGAGGTGCGCAGCGCGGGCTTTTTGGTATCAAGCGGGTTTGCGAGCACAATGTCACCCTTCTTTGTAAACGACTGTGTGGACACTTCAGTAAATCCTTGCGCAACAAGCTCATCCTTCATGCGCTCGATACCCCGAAAACGCGCTTGGTCTGGTTTCGTAGTAATTGGTGGCAGTGCTCTGGGCGGGAGTTTGTCATAACCGAGTGTGCGGCCAACTTCTTCGACAAGATCTTCGGGGATACTAAGGTCCGTTCTCTCAAATGGCGGCAGTACGGTGAAAGTGTCGTTATTTGTCTTAACCGGCAGGGTAAGTCGTGTAAACGCCCCCAGCACCTCCTCATACGAAAAAGACGACCCAAGCAGCCCATTAATATTCCCAAGCGTGACCGAAACGGGAGCCAGCACTACTGGATTCGGATAGTGGTCTATCACTCCCTCTAGCTGCCCTCCGGCAATGTCTTTGATGAGCGCAAGCACGTCGCGCATGCCATATGCCGCAAGTTCGGGCGATGGGCGATTTTGAAAACGCGATGACGCATCAGTAAACAATTTTAATTTTTGTGCGGTGCGACGCACACTCGTACCATCAAAATTCGCTGACTCAATAATAAGATCTGTTGTCTGTGCATCTACTTCAGCAGCTTTACCACCCTTCACGCCAGCGATACCGATGGGTAAGTCGGCATGTGCGTCGGTGATGATAAGTCGCTCGGGGCTTAACTCATACGCCTCACTGGAAAGTGTGGTTATCTTTTCTCCCGCCTTCGCGGCACGAACACTAATAGCATACGTGCCATCTTTGCTTTGCAACTTGGCCGCATCAAACGCATGCAGCGGTTGGCCAAGATTAAGCATGACATAGTTTGTCGCATCCACCACGTTGTTTATAGAGCGCTGACCCACAGACTCGAGCGCTTCTGTAAGCCACTGTGGTGATGGGCCGATCTTCACGCCACGCACCACAGCGCCGATATAGCGCAAACAGGTGCGCTCATCTTCAACAGACACAGTGAGCGCCTGCGATTTGGGCCACTCTGGTAGCGCTTCACGCAGCGGATCGTGCTTGAGCGGCACCGAGAGCGCAGCCCCAAGCTCGAGTGCGATACCACGATGCGACAGTGCGTACCCAGCCCGGTCCGGCAACACTTTCAAATCAATAAGATCATCCTCCTGCTCTTCAACCTCAAATGCGTGAAAAGTAAACGCATCAGCAAGCTCCTGCCCGGTAGGTAGTTCTTGTACAAAATATGTCTGTAGCCACGCGCGAGAGACTCTCATATCTTTTTTTCATTAAACCCATACACGAAGCGGATGTCTCCGTTGTGGAACAGGCGCACGTCCGGCACACCATACTTCACCATAATGAGACGCTCGAGCCCACCGCCCCACGCGAACCCAGCGACTTTTTTTGGATCGAGTCCTGCGTTCTCTAGCACACCCGGGTGCAGCATGCCGGCACCAAACATCTCCAACCAACGACCCTCTTTGCCTGGCGCTTCAAACCACAAGTCGACTTCGACCGACGGCTCGGTAAACGGGAAGTAGCTTGGGCGGAAACGGATCTTTGCGTTCGGCCCAATATACTCTTTGTAAAATTGTGTCCACACACCTTTGAGGTGCGCGAGTGTCACAGTACCCACCGGTCCCACTGCAAAACCATCGAGTTGGTAAAATTGTGCCTCGTGTGTTGCGTCAGTTGCCTCGTTTCGAAACACCTTACCCGGATTAATCATGCGGAGTTCCGTGAGACCCTCTTTTGCCATACGTTCGAGCTCGCGCACGGTGACCGAAGTGCAGTGGGTACGCGGAACGCGCGGCGGCGTCTCTTTCGTCCAGAAAGTATCTTGCATATCACGCGCTGGATGATCACCAGCGACACGCAGTGCATCAAAATTATGAAACTCGTCTTCAAGCTCGGGACCATACGCGATACCAAACCCCATAGCACCAAAGATTGCCGCGATATCCCGAACAGCAACACTCATGGGGTGTAAACGCCCCCTTTTTTGTGCCTGCGCTGAACCGGTCGGTGCTGCTGTTGCCATACGGTGGATAGTATGGCTCAAAATGGCAAAAAATGCTATCATTACGGCGTTATGGATGTGGCTACGTACGGTATATATGCCGTGCTTTTTCTGGGCCTCTACTTCGAGGTATTTTTGTTTGTGTCTTTTTTTGAAAAGGTCCCTAAGAAAAAAAATACCAATACCCCCACCCACTACCCGCTCGTCTCAATTATTGTGCCGTGCTTTAATGAAGAGCGCACACTGCGAGGCACCACCGAGTCACTGCTAGCACTTCACTACCCACAGGATAAGCTCGAGATCATTATCGTCAACGATGGGTCAAAGGACACCACACAGACTATTGGTGAAGATCTCGCGAGCAAACATCCGAACGTGCATTTTTTTAGCAAACCAAATGGTGGTAAATGGACCGCGGTAAATTTTGGTATTGAACACTCACGCGGCGAGTTTGTTGGCTGCCTTTATGCTGACTCATTTGTCGCACCCGAGGCGCTCACCGAGGTGGTAAAGCTCTTCGAGTCTGACCCAGAGGTCGGCGCCGTGGTGCCAGCAATGCGCGTGCGTCATCCAAAAAATTTGCTCGAGCTCATGCAGTCGGCTGAGTATACCTTTGGTATTTTTGTGAAGAAAACGTTTGACAACCTCTCCGCCATCTCAGTGCTGCCTGGGCCGTTTTCGATCTACCGCCGCAGCGTATTCGAAAAAATAGGCCTTTTCCGCCACGCACATAATACCGAGGACATGGAGATGGCATTTCGTATGCACGCCAATCACTTGAAGATAGCCAATGCGCATACCGCGGTCGTCTACACCAATGTGCCGCCCACCCTGCGCAAACTCCTCAAACAGCGCACCCGCTGGGCCCAGGGATTCCTCCAAAATTCGCAGGACTACTGGCACATGTACTTCAATCCGCGCTTTGGTAATTTTGGCATGCTCGTGCTCCCGTTTGGTCTCGTGCTGTTTATTGGCGCACTCTACTCAACAGGATTTCTTCTTTTTGAAGTCAGCTCGTTGCTTATTAGCCGTATACGCGACATTTGGATAACTGGCGTCTTCCCCCGCATCGAGCTAGCACACCTGAGCTGGTTTTACCTTAACACCAGCATGCTTACCTTCCTTATCCTCACCACAGTTGGTATGACTATTACCGCCATACTCATTGGGCGCAAGATGGCCGGCGCAGACTTTGGCACACTCACTATCCTTTCCTATGTTATGCTCTACGGCTTCATAGCGCCGATGTGGCTCGCCCGCGCTGCGTGGGGGGCGCTGCGCGCCCAAGAGAGCGTCTGGGACTCATCACATAAATAAATTAATCAAGTATGCAAAAATATATTCTTGTCTTTCTTATCACCGCGGCAATTTTTGTCACTGCGTTTTATCTTGAAAACAGACTCGATCAAAAACGTATCGCTGAAATTCAAGCGGCCGAACAAAATATTTCTATCGATATACTCTAGTCAGAAACACAGTATGAGCTCTTGGGTAACCTCAGCTGCAAAACAATTAGTGAAAATCCCATACTTTCGACCGAGCTCAACTCGCTCGCAAGCCAGCTCTCGGTCGCAGAAAACAACTTGGGCACCACCAACGCACAGGTGACACAGCTCAAAAAGCAATACTCGATCTTGGAGATTAAAGACTACCTCCTGCTCCAACAAATCGCGAGCAAGTGCAAGACGAAGCCAGTTTATATCCTCTACTTTTACTCCAACTCGGGCGACTGCCCACAGTGCGCCCAAGAAGGTGATGTGCTCACCTACCTGCGTAACGAGTACCCCGGCCTGCGCGTATACTCCTTTGACTACAATCTCGACCTCGCAGCACTAAGAACACTCATAACCCTTAACAAAATCAAGGGGCCACTCCCCGCACTCATCATCAACAACCGCGAACCGGTATATGGCTTTAAAAATCTCGATGAGATGCAGAAGCTCATCCCCGA
>CAYSPK010000025.1:0-7415 GCA_964432905.1 uncultured Candidatus Saccharibacteria bacterium
ATGAAGGAGCACTTCAAACAGAATATTACTCAGGTAGAGATCGTAATAATACAGGTTCTTTTGAAGTTAAAAAGTTACAGTAATTTGTAACTTTTATACTCAAACCTGTGTCACTTTTGTCACTTTTTATGAATCAAAAAGATAAAAGAAATCCAAAAAATTGGACTAAGGAAGAAACCGATAGAGTGATCGCAGTATTCCAATGGCTATTGGAACAAGATAAGAAGCAGAATCCAGATCGGTATAAAAAACCTACTGCTCAAAGACCGTCGAAATGCTAGAATAAAGGTATTAAAAATGTCCTTACAGGGCTTGACCGACCACGGTTCTGGCTCAAGGACGCCAGCCAATCTGGACACCGTACTAGCGACCTAGACGGGTTAAGGTCTTGTATGAAACCCGACGAATTAAAAGTGAAGTTCAAGCCCCGCAAGATTGACTTAGAGCCGCGGGATCTTTCGAAATTATCGAATTTAGCTGGTGGCGAGATCGTTGAGAAAGGATGGAGGTGGATTACTGGGTAATCCACAACCCTAAAGGAAATGTCCACTCCTATTAGTACGAATTTTCATAAAAAGAGATTGCGGCTTGCGGATTTTTTAATTCGTTTTTGTTTGGATCATCAAATTGATAACGAGTTTCTTATGGTGCTGATTTTCAAAATCTATAACCTCCTCATGAAGGAGGCATACGTTTTGGAACATAAGGAGTCTAGGCATCACTACATACCCCGGTTTCTGCTAAGAAAATTCAGCGTCCCTAATACAAATTCTAAATTCGTCGTTGAATACTCACATTCAAAAGAGCCGGCCGAGACCTCGATAGTTAGCGTGGCGTTTGTACCTAATTTGTACTCATTCAAAGACAAGAGCACAAAATCACAAAGCGACTTTATTGAAAATCAACTATTTGCACATGCGCTCGAAAAATATGCGTCAAGAATAATAAATAGAATTACTGCAGAACAAGGAGGAGGGCTAACCAGCCTAGAAGAAAGTATTCTTTCTTCATTTGTTGCATTCCAATATGTAAGAACTCCTATGTTCCTCTTTATGCTGAGAAAGGTGCTCGAATATTTGCATCTAGAAAAGAAAGTACCGATAGAGGAGTTTCTTAAAAGAGATTTCTTCAAAGATGCCTTTTTCGAAAACAGATATAATCTTGTACCGAAAGATGTATTGAAATTCAGTATAGAAAGCAAGATAAAAATGGATGGTGCCGACGACTTACTTCTTCGAACAGCACTAAGTATAGGAAACGAATTATCCTCGATAATTTATAGGAAAAGATTGAGAGTACTTGATTGTGTTGCTCCCGCTTTCTTTTATCTATCCGACAATCCAGCAGGAATTTACAGCGTTAGCAATGATAGAACGGTAGGGCCGTTTTTGTGGCACTTCAATGACGACTGCTTGGTTTACATGCCCATCTCTCCTACCAAATCCTTGTACTATGTACACCACAAAAACGTGACCTCACCTGGTGTGATTGGCGGACTTATTCAAATTGCCATAACCAAGAGTATATTTGAATTTGCTTTCTCAGATAGAAAAGATGATGGGATTCAAGCGTTATTCCCAAAAATCGCAGTGTCTAAAATCCCGAGTATGCAGAGGCCTACGGACTGACGGTCCCCGTGATACCCAAAGAAGCCCTCATCGAGTATAAGAAAAAGCTTATGCGCGAAGTGGACATTTTTGACCTTAGGACTCTTGAGGCTTAGACAATGCTGTTCCAACATCGTACCAGAGAGCCAGCAAGTGACTTTTATATAAAAGTGTTGTAATTTGTTTTTTGGTAGAAGAGGAGAAATAGACGATGAGTTTCGATTCATGGACGTGCCTTATGGTCAAGAATGGCCCAGGCATGCTTCCTGATGACGTGTGCGCAGAGCTTCGGCTCTTTGCTTGCAAAATGCAGCAAGGACATGCGAGCGAAATGTACATGCGAGGCAAACACTGCAGCGGGCCTCTGAAAACAGATTGGGATAGTTTTTCAGTTGGCTCCCGCTCAGGAATTCTTTTCCGGGCTCACTTTGACTGGAAAGCTGGTGAGTGCCAGGTGAATTTCCTTTTGGGTGAGGATGATCTTCGGGCTGGTGCGCGCCTCATCGAAGAGGCTATGGAAAAGGGATCTGATGGCGCATGGGAAATGATTGACGGCACAATCCCTGTTCCTGAGCTGTATAAGTTTCTTGACCTCGGAAAACACCGTACCCTTCAATAAAGCATCGCAACATCATGCTCAACCGTGCCGCCCCGGTCATTGGGCGGCGTTTTCTTTTTCAATAACAGTTCTAACCTCCCTCCTTCGCCAAGGCTACGGGCGGGCAAGCGTACCAGGAGGCCAGTTCGATTTGATAGAATGACTATATGAGAAAAATAATTACTACAACTTTTGTGACGCTCGATGGAGTTATGCAAGCTCCGGGCGGACCAGAAGAAGATACATCGAGCAATTTTAAGTATGGTGGCTGGCAATACGGCTATCTCGACAAGGAGGGTGGCGACATAATCAACAGCCTTATGGCGCAGCCGTTCGAACTTTTGTTGGGGAGACGAACGTATGATATTTTTGCCGCGTATTGGCCAACTGCCAAAACCGACAACGAAGTCGCCGTACCTTTTAATGCTACGCGCAAATATGTTGTGTCACATACACCGAAAGAACTTTCATGGAACAACTCCCTCCTTATCTCGGGAGATGTTATTGCTGAACTTAAAAAACTAAAAGCAATGGACGCTCCTGACCTTCATGTGTGGGGCAGCGGCAACCTCATACAAACTTTATTGGCGCACGACCTTATCGACACGATGCATATTTGGACGCATCCCTTGATAATTGGCAGCGGCAAACGTCTGTTTGAGGCTGGGGTACAGCCGCAGGGTTTTAAAATGACCGATTCAAAAATCTTGTCTACCGGGGTTGTCGTAGCAACTTACGAGCCCGCGGGGATGTTTAAAATGGGCACTATCGGAGAGTAAAGTCCCAACATCTCTCCTCAACTAAGTTACGGACGGGCAGGCGTACCAGACGGCCAACAACTTTTAAGGCTTACAAATCAATACGATATACTTAGGGTATATGAAAAATTTTACTGTTATATACATGGCGCCGAGCGCCGTTATTCAAGAGTGGATGCAGAAGCCTGAAGCAGAGCGTAAAGATGCAGAAGCAACGATGAAGGCGGGGTGGGATACGTGGATGGCGGCGCATACAGATATAGTGCTCAACACGATAGCTCTTGGGAAGACAAAACGCGTGAGCGCGTCGGGTGTTGAGGATGTGAAGAACGACATGATGCTGTCCTCGTACGTGCAGGGCGAAACGCTCGAAGCGGTGGCGCAAGTTTTTGCAGACCACCCGCACCTTGGTATCCCAGGCGCTACGATCGAGATACTGGAGACGCGCCCGATGTAAGTTTTTGCCATAGGGTATTTGGTAGACTGTATGTATGCTGCACACTATACCCAAAGACTTGCGCGAAGCGCTCGCCCTGGCCCCCAAGGCTCGCGCGGTGTGGGAGGATATTACACCGCTCGCGCGCAGTGAGTGGATCTGCTGGGTCACCTCTGGCAAAAAGGTAGAGACGAGAGGTATCCGCATCAAAAAAGCACTCTCTAAGCTCGGGGGTGGTATGCGCCGGCCGTGCTGCTGGGCCGGCTGCCCGCACCGCTAAAGGGGCAAACGAGTGGGGTAGCACAAAGGCAAAAAGTGCTGTACAATAAGTAGCGATTACAGAAAGTGGTCGGATTTCTCACAAGCAATCAACAATATAGGTATGCAAGGAACAATCAAAGCGTTGACAGACCGAGGGTATGGGTTTATTGCTCGCGAAGGCGAGTCGAAGGACCTCTTCTTTCACTCCAAAGACCTCGTGGGTGTTACGTTCGAAGAGCTTAGGCAAGGCGACACCCTCTCGTTTGAGGTGCAGCAGGGTGAAAAAGGCCCTAACGCGGTAAACGTGCAGCGCGTGTAAAGAGTGCACAGTAAAAAAGCCGCTCTAACCAGCGGCTTTTTTAATACAAAACTATTTTTTTTATGTACGACGTTATTGTGGTGGGTGGGGGAGCTTCGGGTATGATGGCCGCCGGCCGCGCGGCCGCGCGCGGCCGGCGGGTGCTCTTACTCGAAAAAAATAAAGTACTCGGCGAGAAGCTGCGCATCTCGGGCGGCGGCCGCTGCAATATTACCAACGCCGAATATGACCCACACCTCTTTTTGCCTGTCTATAGTGCGGCTGAGCCTTTTTTATACTCACCGTTTGCGCAGTTTGGGGTCGCCGATACGTTTTCATTTTTTGAGGGGCGAGGGCTGCCGCTTGTTGTCGAGGCGCGCAAACGCACCTTCCCCGTGAGCCAAAAAGCGAGCGATGTGGCGGCTGTGCTCGAGGCATATATGGTCAAGGGTAAGGTTGAAGTACGCCGCGGCGAGGCGGTCACTAAAGTTGAGACCCGAGATGGGCGCATCGCGGCGCTCCATACGCGCAAGGGCTCCTACACTGCCACCAACTATATCTTCGCGACCGGCAGCCTCTCGCACCCCGAGACCGGCTCGACCGGTGACGGGTTTGTCTGGCTGCGCGAGCTCGGGCACACGGTGCATAAGCCAACGCCCACCATCGTGCCGCTCGCGGTCGCTGACGAGTGGAGCAAGCTGCTTTCGGGCACGTCGCTCTCGTTCATGAAAATTACTTTTTATAGCGAAGGAGTAAAAGCCTTTGCACTTACGGGGAAAATTCTTTTTACTCACTTTGGCGTATCGGGTCCGCTCATTTTAAATAGTGCCGTGCGAGTGGCCGACCTGCTCCACCGCGGCGCAGTCACTGCGGCGATAGATGCCTACCCGCACACCGACTTGGGCTCGCTCGAAAAAAACATCATCAAGGTGTTTGATGCGAACAAAAATAAGACACTTAAAAATGTAGTGAAGGAGTTCGTCCCCGACGGCACGCACCGCGGCATCATCCTGCTTTTGGGCGAGGAACTATGTGCAAAAAAGATTAATCTCGTGTCGAAGGAAGAGCGCAAAAAAATTGTCCACTTACTCAAGGCGCTGCCGCTCACCATCGTCGGACTTATGGGGTTTGACCGTGCGGTCGTTGCAGACGGCGGCGTGCCGCTCTCTGAGATAGACACCAAAACGATGCGTTCGCGTAGGGTGGAGAACCTGTTTGTCACTGGCGACCTCTTGCACATCAACCGCCCATCGGGCGGCTACTCGCTTCAGCTCTGTTGGACCACTGGCTTTGTGGCGGGCAGCAATGCCTAAGTTGCGGCGTGTCCGTAAGCTGTTATAGTGCGAGGCGGCAGTTAAGGAGAAACCGCATGGGTAACCTGTTCGCACTTGCGCTGTTCAATTCCTTCGTCTTCCTTCTTTCCGCGTACTATTTCTACCGTGCCCGGCAGATTGTGGTAAATCCTGATAACCAAAATTCGGAGACAGGTCTCAATCACCGGGCTTATAACGGTAGAGGTTTTGTTACCATGGTGACCGGTGTTATCCTCTTGCTTGTCGAGATCGAAGCCTTTGGTGTGCGATTCGACACCTTGCCTAGTTGGCTACGGCACACCCACGAGGGCATCGCTGGTGTGGCGTTTGCCTGCATGGTTGCGATTTTTTGTTTGAGAGGAACACGCCTGCGCTCGGTGAGACGCTTTCTTATGCCCGTTGCCTATTATCTCTATGTCTGGGTGACGGTGCCGCTAGGTATGTGCATCATGTGGTTCCACGTCATATGGGTCTTTCTGCGGGGCGGCGCGTGATGCGCCGCCTTTTTCCTTTTATAACCCCAACCATCCAAGGGTTTGGTGGGCAAGTCGTACAAAGAAGTTTTTGATTGAAGTGCCCACGGTTGGCTCTGCGAGTGTTGCTGCTGCAGGTTGGGTAAGTGCGGGCACGCTGTGCGCAATAGATATTTTTGTTTGAGCACTTTTTTTGATCGGGCGCAGCACATGGGTGGTAGACGCCGCGTGTATGGTCGAGGTGGCGGTCGAAGTTGCTGCAGGTCCCATAACTATTTCAACGCCATCAAGCTCGATAGGTATATTCAGCAACATGGGCGTTGTTGAGGCGGTTGAGGTCGCTGCGGGTTGTGCAGTTATCGACAAGCCACCAATATGCGGTGTGGTTTCTGTGGGCTTAGGAAACTGCTTGAGCAGCGACACCCACGACTGGTTCTCAAGTGCTGGGAGCGCGTAGGCGGTGGCCCACAGGCGATTATCGAGTGTGTCACCAGTAGAGCCAAAGCCGCCATCTGCTTGCTGCATGTTGGCGAGGCAGGTTGAGGGAGTTTCACCGAGTGCGATTTGTGCCATGGCGGCCCAAATCGCACTGTAGACATTACCAAAGCAATTTCCTTTTGCCGCTTGTGTATCAAGATAATTTTTTGCGCGAGCAAGTGCTGCAGAAACGCCGTCTATGTTCGAGAGTGGAGTGAGCGCCTGCACAGCGGCGGCGGTGAGGTCCACCCCCTCCCACGAGCCGTCAGCGTTTTGTTTAGAAAGGATATAGGCAACATCTGTGGTGGTAACAGCATCACCTGCGTCATAGCCTGCGTGGGTGAGTGGTATGAGTGCAAAAATATCGTCGTTCACCAAGTCCGCGTCGCCAAACTGCGTACCATCAAAACTTTTGGCAATAGCAGCAATAAATCCGCCATCATACGGGTTTACACTAAGCGCCTCGAGCGCCAGTGCATGTCGCTCAACATCGGTGAGGGTCTGTGGGGCGAGCTGTTTTTCATAAGCAATAAGTTGCTGCACAGCCGGGTCATCTTGGTGCTGCGCGAGCGCGAGGGCTGCCCAGTCGGTGAGTAGGTCTGAGCTCAAGTGGCCCTCGTGGAGTCTACTGATGAGAAACGCTGCTGCCCGCGCCACTGTATCAACACTTGGCTGCTGTGGTTGCGGTGTCGGGCCGCCGCCTCCGCCCGAGGAGGCGCCGCCAGTGGGGGCCGGCGACTCTTGCGGGGCTTGGGGTATAGGTGTTGGGGTGAGGGTGAGGCGGCCTGAGGGTAAATACCCATCTTCAGTTGCGTATATCTCCATTGTGCTTGTGGGTGCCGCGAATATTGCGTCACCGTTTTCATTTGGAGTTACTGTAACTTCGCCCATATGTAGCGTGCTTGATGCTGCAGGCAGCCAGAGTGCGTTGTAATTTTCATCATACGCAAAGTGGGTGATGTGCACGGTTGTCGTGGCGCCTGCTGTTGGCGAGAGTGTGTTGGCGGTTATCCGCATCGGCATGACGCCAAGTGTGACAAGCAGCGCCTCGTCGCTCCGGAGCTCGTGCTTATTGAGCGCAGTGGCGCCAAGTGAGAGGTCAGAGAACCACGCCCAGTAGATATTGTTTGTGTCGTCGTTACCAACGCCACCGAGTGTATCAAGAAAAGCGTCGGTGCCATACCACGACCACGA
>CAYSPK010000026.1:0-1772 GCA_964432905.1 uncultured Candidatus Saccharibacteria bacterium
CAAACAAACCAACAAGCGAGCCAGCGATAAACGCAACAATAGGCACCCATGTTTGATTGCGGCTGATAAACGCGAGCGGTTCGAATACGTCTTGAAATGTGGCGCTTAACACCGAGAGGAGTGTTGCGGTACTCAGCACGCTCATCCACACCACGATGCCGCCAAAGCGAGGGACGCCTACCTCGCGTCCTTGGTGGAGTGTGTTGAATGTGTTTGCGGGCGTGCCGTCCAGAGCGATCTTGCCAGCTTTTGGCTTCCACATTTTGTATTTGTACAAAAAATGCGTGAGCAGGGGTGTTATCCCAATACCGATAAGGAATGTTGCCATTGCGGGGACGAATATACGCAGTGCTTCGAGAGTGGTCATATAGATTTAAGAGATACACGGACGGCGTGCAAGAGTGTTTCAACATCGACAAACCGCCCATCGTGTGTTGAGCCGAGCACCACAATAATAATTGGGTGGCCAATGCCCACATCAAACACCGCAGCAACGTTGCCGCCTGCTAGATCAGTATAGCCGGTTTTTGCGCCAATGAAACCGGGGATATGCATGAGCGGTACCGCGGTTGCTGTAGCCGTTATCATTTTTGTGCCGACGGCGACAGTTATTTCTTTTTCACGGGTGAGCTCAAAATATGCGGGATTTTGTTTGTAAAAAAGTGCCGCAAGACGCGCCACATCATAGGCGCTCGCATACGCACCGGAACTTTGCTCTCCCGTGTCTAAACCGGTGGGGCTGTAAAAATGAGTGTTCAGGAGCCCGAGGTTTTGCGCTACAGTATTCATCTTTTCTAAATACAGTGTGCCAAGGCTTTCAGCGGCAGCTTGCATGGCGACATTCGACGAGGCAACAAGTCCAATGCGTATGAGCTGGTCGAGTGTGGCAGTGTCCCCTGCCGTAAACGCTGTGTCGGACTGGGCAGCCTTGAACGATACGGCATGCTCGCTTACCGTCACCACTTCATCAGGGCGTCGCTCTGTTATAAGAATTTCTGCTGTCATGAGTTTGGTAACCGATGCAAGTGGTAATGCCTCGTTTGGATTTTTTGCATATAACACAGAGCCGTCTGGTGGGTCAAATACGATAGCGGCTTTTGCCGACAGAGGCACTTCTCCAAGGGTGGGAGCTGTAGCAAGTGCGACGGTCGCCTGTTGAGGGAAATGTTGGAGCGCCACTAATACAGTCGACCCGCCTAGCGTAAGAAGCGCCAAAGCAATGGTTGCAAGGAGCGCGAAGACTGTGTGCCTGTGGTGTGGGATTTTTATTCTTTTCATGCGGATCCGGCGTGACTCTCTTGGTATGCGTGCTCAAGCTGTTTGATTTTTTCGCGCACGAGGTCGTAGTCGGGAATGTCGCGCACGTGTGTAGCACCAAGGCTTGCTAGGAGTTCGGTCGTCGGCTCGTAGAGGAATGAGCGGTCGTCTTTCGGGTTGGGTATACGGCGGATAAGCCCACGCACACTGAGTGTGCGCAGTGTTTGGGCCGAGTTCACTCCACGGATAAAGTCTATGTCCGAGCGCGAGAGCGGGCCGCGATAGATAATCGCTGCCAACACCTCGAGCCCAGCGCGGCCGATGTCACGCGAGAGCTCGTCACGCCGCACCTGCTCGACAACACTCGCCGCCTCGGGGCTAATGCGTAGCTCGAGTGTGCGACCATCATCAACCACCACAACACCCTTCCCCTGCGTTTGCGTCAGTATGGCGATTCCACGCGCGAGCGCTTCGGCGTCGACGCTGAGCATCTTCATAAGCTCAGCGCGTGAAAG
>CAYSPK010000026.1:1782-7269 GCA_964432905.1 uncultured Candidatus Saccharibacteria bacterium
CGGCATCAGACTGGAGGGTGATATCTCCAAAATGCTCGTGCTGCTGTGCTTGTAGTATACCCTGCTTCACGAGCTCTAAGAGTGCCAAGAAACTCACAATCACCGTGTGCTTGTACTCGTGTAGGTCGGGCGCGTTGGCCGTTTTACCCAGCCCAGAGAATTCGCGGAACGAAAGTTCAAAGGCGCCCGAGACGCGTGCTGCGAGCTGCTCGATCATCTCTTCGAGCGAAATAATTTTTTTCACGGCGACCTTGGGCAGCGTGAGTGTTGTTGGGAAGCCGTCTATGAGCGATTGCCCCGCCATGCGCAGCGAGTCGGGCGTGATAGATGCATCATATATGTAGAGCGGCTCCCACTCAGGCGCGCTCGCATCGTAGGCGTATGGGCGTTTGGTCGCGGCACCGAGCGCTCGGCCAGCTTCTTTAACAAGTTGATAGAGCGCGAGGCGATACTCGAGCTCCTTGATGTCGCGTGACTCCTCTGTCGAGAGCTGCAGTGTGGGCAGGAGCGAGCGCGACTTGATGAGGAGCAGTGTTGCGGCGAGCGCAATAAACTCAGCTGTCTCCCCCACGGGGAGCTCGGTCATGCTGTTGACCTGCGCGATGTATTCGTCGGTAACGGTTGAGAGCGAAATATCATTGATGAGCAACTTGCGCTTTTCAATCAGCTCAAGCAGCAAATCAAGCGGCCCTTCGTAGACGGCAGTTTTGACAGTGACAGGCATTCGCCTTTATTTTACTTCACTTTCAATAAAGTGGAGGAGGAAGCGCACCGGCGCACCCACAGCACCCTTCGCTAAATATTCGTCGGGGCGTGCGGTCATGCGCGGCGCCATGTCTATGTGGACCCACAGGCACTCCAGCTCTTTGGCAAATTCGCGCAAGAACATGCCGCCCGCTATGACGCCGCCGTCGCGGCTCGAACCATCGGTCGAGAGGTTGGGTATGTCGCCAAAGGTGCCCTTCACCATCGGCTCGTACTCCTCCCATGCGGGGAGCGGCCACATATAGTCGCCGCTCTTTTCGGCAACAGCCATGAGCTCGGTAATCTTTTTTTCATCGTTCGTCATGAAGCACGACGCGACGGTGCCCACGGCGATGAGCGATGCGCCGGTGAGTGTGGCAACATCGACCACAGCCTTCGGCTTGTAGCGCTTGGCGTAGGTGATGCCGTCGGCGAGGCGATCGCGGCCCTCGGCGTCGGTGTTGAGGACCTCGATAGTCTTGCCGGAGAGCGACTTCAAAATATCACCCGGGCGTACGGCACCAGCACCGGCCATGTTCTCTACCGCAGGGATGAGGCCAACAACGTTCGCCCTCACCTTTAACTTAGCAGCAAGTGCGACCGCGTGGATGACCGAGGCGCCTCCGGACATGTCCATGTGCATCTCGTACATATGGTCGCCGGTCTTGATGTTGAGGCCGCCGGTATCAAACGTGACACCCTTGCCAACCAAGACTATAGGACGATTCTTTTCCCCAACCTGCCTGCCGAGGGGCAGGTACTCCATCACGATAAACTGCGGCTCGTCCTTGGAGCCCTTGCCGATGCCTAAAACAGCCCCCATGCCGAGCTTTTCCATCTCCGTCGCACCAAGCACCTTCACGGTCGCTTTGGTGCCCTGGACGGCCCTTTTGGCAGCCTGGGCGAGGGTCTTGGGAGTCATATCGCCTCCTGGGGTGTTGGCGAGCTCGCGGCAGGCATTTACCTCCTCGGCAATCATCTGGCCACGCTTGGCGCCGGCCTGGAGCTCTTTGGGCGCCTCGCCGCAAATGAGCACCTCCTCGACAAGGTTCCACCCGTCTTTGTGCTCATAGTTGGCCATCTCAAACGCTTCGGCAACAAGCGAGCCAAACTCGGCAATAGGCATATCGTTGAGCTTTGGAAATGTTGGATGAGTGAGCTCAATCGCCAACTTCTTAACCTTATGTTGTTTCGCGGTCGTGATGATCGAGCGGCAGATCAAAATAAAATTGCGTCGGCTCACGTCGGCAAACTTCTTGCCTATCCCTACCTCGAGCACCTCTACCCCGTCCTCGGTGAAAAGTCGTTTAAAAGATGAGTCAGTCACGCGCACGCGCACATAGCCTTTGGGCGCCTTCTCGAGAGCAGCTCCGGTGAAGTTGATTTTCATAGATATTGCCAGTCTACCAAAAACACTGTCGTATGGGGAGTTCATAACTCATTTGACTCTAAAAATAAAAGGTGTCTAATTACCGCCACAGCTCGGGCATCTCGCCAAGCTAAGGGGAGGTTCTTGTGGCAATCAATGTTTTGATTGTCGATGAGTGCGACACGTGCGGGCAAAGACTCTGTGAAAAGCTGGTGGAGATCGGCTATAGCAGTGCTTGTGATGGTGGTTATACAAACATCACTATCGCAAAGAGTGGTGATGAGGCTGTTGGCCAACTCACCCAAACAAAAGGTGGACAATTTGATCTGATCATATGCCCCTCGGTCCTGTTTCTTGGGGCAAGTATCTTTGAAGTACTGGAGCTGATTCGGGATATGGGAGACCGGTCGCGAACCATTCTCCTGTTCGATGACTTTGCTGATGACCGGCGGCGCATCTACTATCTGGATGGTATGTGCTACATGCACGCCAGTAGTTTGTGCACGCTAGGGGCGGCAATTAAGCACCTCTTTGGGAAATTGGTCCCGTAGCGCCTTCCCGCCGACAACCTCGGCGGGATTACTTTTTGACAAATCTTATTTTTACGGTAATTTGTTTTTAGCACTGAACAAATGGAGGGCCACATGGCCTACACGGTACCGCAAATAAGAAGAGTTGTGGTTGGCTGTGCTGATCACCGAGATTTCCTGTATGTAGAATATGTTCTCGGCACCATCTTCGGACTGAATTATGTAACCGAGGCGAAGAGTGTCAAGGATTTTTTCGAAAAATCCAACGAGTGCGCCGGCCAGGTGGTTCTCTATATTTGCCACCACTATATAGCATCTCTCGAAGATTACCAATTGTTGCGCGCGATGGCGGCATGCGAAAGGTTACATCCAATACCACTCGTGGTGGTCACGCCCGCCGAAGACACAATAGAGCCTATACCTGAGAACCTATGGAAGGATCTTTGTAGGAGCGGTGTTGGATTCAGAGCGGCTCCTTTAAAGCGTTGTGGCGCAGACATGCTTGCGCTCGCGATCGGGGCGTTCGTAGAACCCGTATAAAGGATTGCTATTCCCTAGCCGGTCGACCCACAAGGTCGGCCGGCGTATTCGTTATTGACTATTTACAGTTTCCCGGTAGGGTGTTTGCAGCGAAAGCACAAAACATACAGAGATAAGGAGGTAAAAATGGATGCGATACAATCGCGCATCCTCGTGGTAAGTTGCGATTTCTCTTTTCGCAACTACATCAAAAAGATGCTCAACGGCGCTGTTGCAAAAGATGCCGGGTTCTACGACGGGCTCGCGATTTTCAGCCAGTTCGACGTGATTATTATTGACCACTGCAAGCATCATGATGCTGTCAGTTTTATTCGTGCCATTCGCGCTGCGGGTGCAGACACTCCCTGTGCCGTACTCATGCGCGAAGAGCCAGCGGAGGGTCTGCAAGGATTCGTGCCAGCAAATCTTCTCAGATCAACGCAACAGAAGTTCATTGTGGCTGAATCGTTATTTCCGATAGATGCTCGGCGTACTTTATTTGACGCTCTTGCGAGTTTTGTTCATGTGCCCATGTAAGCCCCCCGCCGGTTGGCCCACGTGGCCCCCGGCGGGATTTTGATTTCTATTGATTTTTAATCTATAAAGAACACGAACGTTCTTCGGGAGGTGGTGATGGTGCCGATGTATGGCAACGTGCAGACCTGCTCGGTACACGTGATGTGGCAGAATCTGCGCGCTGTAAGCAAAGATGAAAGATCGTGTTTGCTCCTGTATCCAAAATTCCTCAGTTGTGGAGACAAGAAGCTCGAGGTTGTACATCTCATTCTCTTTTTCCACTACTCTATTCAAGAGTTTGCCAGAGATTATGGTTGGGGAGATTTGCCCGACCAAGCCCCCTCACTTTTTAGGGCGCTCCTCGATTTACAAAAATGCGAAAACCTTTTTAAAATCGATGAGGCCTGGTGGTTGGTTAATCGGCTACGCCGCCTTGATTGCGGCAATGATAACCAGCCAGACAGCAGTCGAAAACCGCATTAATATCCCGCCGGTGGCCTTGGTGCCCCGGCGGGATTTGTTTTTATCGCACAAATCGTATTAAATACGGCGGTGCCTTTTGTTGGCACGAGTTCTTTGGAGTTGCCACACATGGCTACTGATGAATATCCCGAGCTGCCAAAAGCGTGGGAGATAAAAAGACGGTTCTCTGATACTGGTTGGCTGGGTATGGAACATGCCTTCTTGGCTGAACATCCGCCACTTCTCGACCTTCTCGTGCCCTTTGCCGGGTGGCGTGAATCTGCGAAGGGTGTGCTCGTCATAGCGCAGGGGTGCATGATCTACTATTGGGGCGAGAACCCCAATTTCTCAAAATCACTGATCGACAGGCTGTTGCGGGCCGTGATCAAGGTTATTTCAGCAGACAGTGGTGTCGAGGACGCCGCTATCGCTTATCTGCATGAACTACAGCACGCTATGCGTGAAGTGAGACAACCATCGCAATAATCTCTCCCGCCGGTTGGCCACAGTAGCCACCGGCGGTTCGTTTTTTTATAATCTTTACTCCTCGTTTTTTGAGAGCAACGTATCGATACGATTGATGTCGCGGGGGAAGAGGGTGGCTTCTTTGACGTTTGCGAGGCCGAGGAATTTTGCTGTGAGGCGCTCCAGCCCCATGCCCCACCCGCCGTGCGGCGGGATGCCATATTTGAAGGCTTGGAGGTAGAAGGAGAAGTTGTCTGGGTTGAGCCCCTTCATTTTGGCACCCTCGATAAGGTTGTCATAGTTGTGGCGACGCTGGCCGCCGGTCGTTATTTCGACCCCGCGGAAGAGAAGGTCGAAGCTCTTGGTGTAGCCTGTATCCTCAGGATCTTCAAAGGTATAGAAGGGTCGCTTTGAGACAGGATAGTGTGTCACGAAGACAAAGTCTGAGTTGTGCTCGCGCTTGCTCCACTCGCACAGCCAGCGCTCATCCTCGGGCTCGATGTCGGGCTCTTGGCGCTTGTCTTTGCCCGTTTCTTTAAATATGAGTTCTTGCGCTTCGCGCAGCTTGAGCGTGGGGATGTTCTCTGGCACGACGGGGATATCCGAGCCCATGAGTGCAAACTCTTTTTCGCATGTCTTGCGTAGGTGCTCGGTGATAGCGATCATGAGCTTGTTCTCCATCGCCATGATGTCGGTATGTTCTTTAATAAAGCCCATTTCGATGTCGATAGAGGTGTACTCGTTGAGGTGGCGTGTGGTCGAGTGCTTTTCAGCGCGAAAGACGTTGCCGGTCGTGAAGACGCGCTCAAAGATGCCCACCATAATTTGCTTATAGAGCTGCGGGCTTGTCGCGAGGTGTGCGGTCTTGTCATAGAGATACTT